>MHDZ01000047.1:9606-29878 GCA_001805055.1 Nitrospirae bacterium GWC2_57_13 | reverse complement strand
TCATTTTCATCCTATTCTACCAGAAGAAATAGGAATTGTCGGACAGCCTGCAAGCTGCGGGGGTAACGCTTACTCCAGAATTCAGAAGCACCCGAGCTGGCACTTGACGATCTTTATCTTGAGCTCATTGCACAGGGCGCCTATATCGCCCAGCGGGACGCCCAGTTCGTGCGCCATGGCATAGGCCCGTTCGCATTCCAGCTTGTTGTCCTTTGTTTCCTTCCGGATCTCCGCAATCAACTCTTCCCGCGTCATAGGCCATCCTTTCTTTGGTATGCAGGGACAGTCCCCCTGTGAGAAGTGGACTGTCCCTGTCCCAGCTCCGTGCACGCATCATCGAAGCTGAAGCAGGCTCTCTGAAACGTCATAGTACGTCATTCTGTCCCCCCATGCAACAGGCTGTTCGGTCATCGGCCCTTTACCCCGTTAGAGAAAGCCTCCTCATCCCGCTGAGAGCCGCCATCATCCGAACTACAAGTATATCCGGACCGGGGAGGACAGTCTGCTGGGGCCTTAACGGGCTTAATAGATTCCGATATAAAACCGCAGCCTGTCATCGTTAGAGAACCTGTTCTCTAACGGGGTTTACGGTTGACTTGCCGCGAGCGCTTGGATACAATACACCACCATACAACATCATTCAGGAGGTCTGCAATGGCGGATTTTTATGACGCAATTATCATCGGGTCGGGTCCGGCGGGGTTGACCGCGGCGCTCTATCTTGGTCGGGCAGGGCAGAAGTGCATCATCCTTGAGAAGGAATTTCCCGGCGGGTATACTGCGAAGATATCGGATATCGAGAACTATCCCGGTTATGAGGAGATCAGCGGTTTTGACCTTACGAATATCATGGCGAAGCAGGCCGAGAAATTCGGCGCGACGATAGCCTATCCCGTGGAAGTGGTCGACATGGAACTGCGGGGCGATACCAAGAGCGTACGGACGCGTGATGCCGTGTATGAGTCCCATGTGGTGATCATTGCAATCGGGGTTGCGAGAAAAAAACTCGAAGTGCCCGGCGCAAAGGAGTTCCTCGGAAAAGGCGTGTCCTATTGCGCCACCTGCGACGGCGCCTTTTTCAAGGGCAGAAAGCTCGCGGTGGTTGGCTCGGACGATGAGGCGGCGGAAGAAGCGCTGCACCTGGCCGACCTGGCCGAAAAGGTGACGCTGGTCCCGCACAAGGACGTCGAGATCATTGATGTGTTGATGCAGCGCATGAAGGCAAAGAAAAACATTGAGATACTCCCCGTGACGAAGGTAAAGGAGATCGTGGGCGACGAACTGGTCACGGGACTGAAGATCGCCCGGGACGGCTCCGAGCAGGTCCTTCCCCTGGAAGGGGTATTCATCGCCATGGGCTCGACGCCCATTTCGCAGCTTATCATGAAGGCAGGCGGCCAGACCGACGAGCGCGGCTGCCTGATCACGGACAAGCATCAGCGCATGAACCTTGAAGGCGTCTTTGCCGCCGGTGACTGCACCTGCGGCGGCATGCAGATCGTGACCGCTGCCGGCGAAGGAGCTGTTGCGGGAATGCGTGCCGCGTCCGAGGTGCGCAAGATCAAGGCGAAGAAGTGATAAGCGCCACATTTCAGGCATCAAATCCCAAATAAGCTTCCTAGATCCAAATTCCAATCGGAGTTTTTCATGACCAATAAGGACATGCTGGGTCGTTCCTGCGTGGTGACGCGGGAGGAAGCGCTTCGCCGCATCCTTGAGCATGCCGCAGTTCCCTCTCCCGCCCATGAGTCCATCCCCATCAGTTCTTCCCTCGGCAGGATAGTTGCCGTCGAGGTCATTTCTCCCAGTGAGCTTCCCGCGTTCGCGCGTTCGACCATGGACGGATATGCCGTTCGGAGCGCTGATACCTTCGGCGCCGGCGAGTCCCTCCCGGCCCTTCTTAATGTCATTGGCGATATTCCCATGGGCGTTATCCCCGACCGGGCGATCGAAAAGGGCGAGATAATGAAGATCGCCACAGGCGGAGCACTGCCAGAAGGCGCCGACGCCGTAGTGATGCTCGAACATACTCATGCAGTTGACGAGCGCACGATCGAGATCACGAGACCCGCCGGTCCCATTGAGCACGTCGTGCAGCCGGGCGATGACCTGAAAAAAGGCGAGGTCATCCTTTCCCGGGGCCACCGGATGCGACCTCAGGACATGGCGGCTCTTGCCAGTGTGGGTGTTACGACCATTGACGTATTCGCCAGACCGAAGGTCGCTGTCATCTCGACGGGGAACGAGCTCGTTCCCGCTGATGCCAGCCCTGCACCGGGCAGGATCAGGGACAGCAATTCCTATAATCTCGAAGGGCTCATTCTGCAAAGCGGCGGCATCCCGGTCCGGAAAGGGATCATTTCCGACGATGAGGATCTGCTGCGGACTACGGTCAAGGACGCGCTGAAGGACTGTTGTCTCGTGCTAATCACCGGCGGAAGCTCGGTCGGCGCGGCTGACCATACGGCAAAAGTGGTCGAGAGTTTCGGCCCCCCGGGTGTGCTCGTGCACGGCGTTTCCATGCGGCCGGGTAAACCGCTGATCGCCGGATGGGCGGGCACGGTCCCGATATTCGGACTTCCCGGCCATCCTGTTGCCGTGGCCGTTTCTTTTGAAGTTTTCGTGAGGCCTGTGCTTGCGCGACTGACCGGCGAGATAACGCTGCCGGTTCTGGAAGGTATTTCAGCTTATCGCGTTGTGCGCGCAAATCTTGCGCGCAGCATTTCTTCCGGCCCCGGCCGGGAGGATCATGTGCGCGTTTTCCTGGAGAAACGCGATGGCGAGCTCTGGGCGGTGCCCGTCCGAGGCGGGTCAGGTCTCATCAGCACCCTCGTCAAAGCCGTGGGTACTGTTGTCGTGCCCCTCGGCACGATCGGCATCGAGGCAGGGGATGAGGTGGAAGTGCGGTTGTTTTGATAAGAAGAACACCCAATGATCGCCACCCCCGCTCCGTATCTATAACAATTGGATGCGGGACGGAGGAAGACACCCCCGGGTCCGTTTTCCCGGCCCGCATCATATTAGTATTTGAGCCGGGGCGGGCAAGGCACGAAGTCTCACAAAGAGAAAATTCAGAACACGACCGGGAATCGACGAAAAGAAAGAAGAGAAGATTATGTTCTAAGATCACAACGCAAGTATTCATTTTACAGTTTGGCCGTGCCTTTTTCTTTCTTCGAGCCTTCGTGTCTTAGTGGTAAAAGAGGTTATGTTCAAACAAAAAAAATTCCTCTCCAACGAGCCCCTTGAGAGCGCGCTCAGGAAATATGCCGATGCGCTGCAGGCCGCGGGCTTCGGCGCGCCTCTTCAGGGAGAGTCTGTTGCTGTCAATGATTCACTTGGCCGGGTGACATCGGAAGCGGTGATCGCGGAGATCTCGTCGCCTTTCTATCATTCCGCAGCCATGGACGGCGTGGCAATCCGCTTCAGCGACACCTTCGGCGCCACAGAGACGAGGCCCCGGCGGCTCCGCGTGCCGGAACAGGCAGTCTTCGTGGACACGGGCGATCCCCTGCCTGATGACCGGAACGCCGTGATCATGATCGAGGACGTGGAGAAGATATCGGAGCAGGAGATCGAGATCCTGAAGCCCGCCACGCCCTGGCAGCATGTCCGCGTCGTGGGCGAGGACATCGTGGCCACAGAGCTGGTCCTCCCCGAGAACCACGTGATCCGGCCCGTGGACATGGGCGCTTTGCTGGCCAGCGGCCACAGCACCGTGATGGTGCGGAAGCGGCCCCGCGTCGCGGTCATTCCCACGGGCTCCGAACTCGTGGAGCCGGGCAGGTCGCTCGAGCGGGGGATGATCATTGACTTCAATTCAATGATGCTTTCGGCCATGGCTGTTGAGTACGGGGCAGAGGCCCTTCGACGGCCGATCATCCGTGACGATGCAGAGCTGCTCGGCGCAGCGATTGAAGAAGCTGTTGCAGGGGTGGACATCATTGTGGTGAACGCAGGCTCCTCGGCAGGGCGGGAGGACTTCACGGCATCGGTGATCGGCAAGCTCGGCAGCGTTGTTATCCACGGCGTGAACATCAAGCCGGGCAAGCCCGTGGTCCTCGGCATGGTCCGGGGAAAGCCGGTCATCGGCATTCCCGGCTATCCTGTGTCAGCGGCCTTGACCTTCGGACTCTTTGTCAAGCCCCTGGTCTACGCAATGCAAGGCCGGGTCGTGCCGCCGCAGGGATCGGTCATCGCAAAGCTCAGCAGGAACGCGGCTTCCTCCCTGGGGCAGGAAGAGTTCCTGCGCGTCAAGCTCGGGAAGGTGTCGGGAGCGTTGATCGCCACGCCGGTGACGCGGGGCGCCGGCGCCCTTATGTCGCTGGTCCGTGCTGACGGGATCATCCGCATCCCTGCCGGGAGCGAGGGCCTCGGCGCAGGCGAAGAGGTTCACGTTGACCTGCTGCGGCCTGTCCATGAAGTGGAGAACACCATTGTTTGCATCGGGTCCCATGATCCGGCCCTTGATATGCTCGCAAACGCGCTGAAAAAGAAGCATCCTGCGTTGTCGCTCTCGTCAGCCCATGTGGGCAGCCTGGGCGGTCTCCTGGCGTTGAAGCGGGGCGAGGCCCATCTGGCAGGCACGCACCTGCTTGATGAGGAGACGGGTGAGTACAACGTGAGCTTCATCAGGAAACACCTGCCGGGGAAACGCATCGTGCTCGTGAACCTCGTGCACCGGGACCAGGGTCTGCTCGTGCCGAAGGGGAACCCCAAGAGGATCGCCGGTTTCGAGGACCTGGCCCGGAAGGACGTGTCTTTTGTGAACCGGCAGGCCGGCGCCGGAACACGGCTGCTCACGGACCTGCATCTCAAGCGACTTCGCATTGACCCGGAGCAGGTTAACGGGTATAATCGCGAGGAATATACGCACATGGCCGTTGCCGCTGCCGTGCTCTCGGGCACGGCTGACACGGGCCTGGCAGTGCTGTCTGCTGCGCGGGCGCTCGGTTTGGATTTCGTTCCCGTGGCAAAAGAGCGGTATGACCTGGCCGTTCCCGAGGAATTCTTTGAAAGCCCGTTGCTCGCCGCGCTTCTGGGGATCATCGGCGCTGACCGGGCCTTTCGCGACCAGCTTGTTGCCATGGGCGGATATGATGTGAGCGAGATGGGAAAGGTGATGGCGGTCCTTTTGTGACAGGGACAGTCCCCTTTGATTTCAGGGGGACTGTCCCTGTCACCGTCCCCTTTGGTTCCAGGGGGACTGTCCCAGTCTTCAATCAGCAGGTTCCGGTTTATCAGGTTTGAATACTATCATGTGCGGAGGAAACAAATGCCTTCATTGAGTTCAGTGCCCGGGATGGGCAGCGGTGTTGTAGGACTTTTTCTGGAGTCCGGATGGGTCGGAAAGGGGATCGTGCTGATCCTGATGGGGTTCTCCGTCATCACCTGGGCCATGATCATTCTGAAATATCAGTACGTGCGCAAGGCGGAATCGGAATCGCACGCTTTTCTCGCGGCCTTCCGGAAAACGAAGAACAGCGGCGATCTGCTGAAGAACGCCGAGGCCTTGAAGTTCAGCCCCCTCGCCCTGCTCTTTGTCGAGGGATACCGCGAGGCGGAAACGATCGTCAAGTCCCATCCCGACTCGAAAGTGACGGAAGAGGACCGGCCTGTGCTCGCCCTGGAGATCGAGCGGGCCCTCAAGATCACGTCGCAGGACGAGATCGTGTACCTTGAGCGATACCTTGCTTTTTTGGGGACCACGGGCACCGTGGCGCCCCTCTTGGGTCTCTTCGGCACGATCTGGGGCATCATGGACGCTTTCTACGGCATCGGCCTGAAGGGTGCGGGAGATATCGGGGCACTGGCACCGGGTCTTGCCGCTGCGCTCGTCACGACGATCGCAGGGCTCTTCGTGGCCATTCCCTCAGTTGTGGCCTATAACTATTTTGTCGAGAAGATCCGCGACATGGCGAACAGAATGGATTCGTTCTCCATGGAATTCCAGAGTTTCATGGAGCGGAGCCTGCTCCGGAGGAAGGCATGAACCCGGCGCGGCGCGGCAGTCCCATCATCCGGGAGATCAACATCATCCCGCTTCTGGACCTGGTGCTGACGGTGCTGTTCTTCTATATGATCGTCTCTCCCATGATGAGCCGGGGGCTCGACGTGAATCTGCCGAAATCCGAAGCAAGCACCATCCAGCCCGAGGACCGCGTGGTGCTCACCGTGACCCGTTCCCAGGAGGTCTTTCTCGAAAAGGAACGCGTGGACATCGAGAAGCTGCAGTCCATCCTGGTCAATATCAAAAAGCAGAAACCGAAGACGAACGTCTATCTCCGCGCTGACCGGGACGTGCCCTATGGGGCTGTGGTCCAGGTCATGGACGTGGTGAAACGATCCGGCATTGACAAGCTCGGCATGGTCACTGAGCCTGTCCGGGGAGGCGAGACCGGGAGATGAGGCCCCTTTTCGGGAAAAGGTTCGGCCAGTCCGATCAGGAGCTCGTTCCCGCCCTTTTCTTTTCTTTCGTTCTGCACGTCCTTGTTTTTTTTATCGCCCTGCTGCTCTATGGACGGGCGGTCCCGAAGATCCATGTGCCGCCTTTTTATCAGGTGACGATCGTGGACCAGGCGCTGGACCTTCCTGAGGACCTGCCCCAGGCGCCCCTCGCTCCCGCGGAGGAACCCAAGCCACCGGCAAAAACGCTGAAACCGGAGCCTGCACCGAAGAAAGAACTCAGGAAGGACGCCATGCCCGAGCTCAAGCCGCAGAAACCGGCAACAGAGAAGCCACGGGAAGACGAGATGGACAGCCCGGCTGCGCCGGCGCAGAAACAGCAGGCTGTTGAGCTTTCAGCTGCGCCGGAATTCAAGTTCCCGCCTTATCTGGCGCTCATACGGGAAAAGATCGAACGGAACTGGAATCCGCCGCCGGGTGCGCGGGGCATCCGGGCTACGGTTACCTTCAAAATCCTGCGTTCAGGACGGGTCATTGATGCGTCCCCCACGCAGTTGAGCGGGAACTTTTATTTCGACCAGGCGGCAATGCGTGCCATCCTTGTTGCCAGCCCCTTCCCGCCGCTGCCTGAGGGTTTTTTCCGGGAATTCGAGGTCTTCAGCGTGGACTTGACGGAAAGGGAGTAGCGCGGCGCGGCCGCAGGCCGCAATTGAAAATTGTAAATAGCAAATTGGAAATTTGTCCTATGGCCGATGGCCATGCTGGTATAACATTCGCAAGCATGCCTGCCTATACGTAGCACGCAGGCAGGCCGGGTGTCGGAAAGAAATATCCAATGAAAAAATCGATTATCATTCTAACCGCGATCGGCCTTCTTCTCCTGGGGGGTGCTGCCGCCCATGCGCAGTACTACCTGGGCGTGATCAGCGGCGAGGCCAGGAAGATCCCCCTGGTGGTCCTCGATATCAGCGATGACGCGGGAACGCCGGAACTCCGGAAGCTGGCACTTGAGGTGCTGCGTGCTGACCTGCGCAGGTCTCAGATCTTCGAACTTGCGGACCCCAAAGAGCTCGACCTTATCTATGATGCCAAGACCGAGCCGCCCAGGGAGACGGTAATGCGCGCCGGGACCTTCGGCATGACAGGCGTTGTCTGGGCGCAGCTGCACCGGAAAGGGGCGGACCTGGTGCTGTCGGGGAGGCTTTTTGACGCATCCACCGGTCTGCGCATGTCGTCAAAGGATTTTTTCGGCAATAAAGACACGGTGCGCCGCATGGCCCACGCCTTTGCCGACGAGATTGTGCTGCGGTTCACGGGCGAGAAGGGGATGGCGGGGACGCGCATCGCGTTTGTGTCCGACAAGACGGGAGACAAGGAACTCTACGTCATGGACTATGACGGAGCGAACCCGCTGAAAATATCGGCGGACCGGTCGCTCTGCATGTCTCCGGCCTGGAGCCCCGACGGCAAGACCCTTGCCTATGTCTCCTATCGGGACGGAAACCCCGATCTTTTCGCCCTGGACCTCGACACGGGAAGGCGATGGAAGATATCGGGCGGCGAAGGTTTGAATATTTCGCCGGCCTGGTCTCCGAACGGCAAGCGGCTGGCTGCAGGGCTCAGCAAGGCAGGCGGTGTGGAGATCTATACGATGGACCGTCTCGGACAGGGGCTGGACCGGCTTACCTACGGCGCATCGGACAATGTGGCGCCCTCCTGGTCCCCGAACGGACGGGAGATCGCCTTTACCTCGGGCAGGGCAGGCATACCCCAGATCTTTATCATGAATGTTGACGGTTCCGATGTCCGACGGATCACCTTTCAGGGTTCCTACAACTCCTCACCCCACTGGTCGCCGAGAGGGGACCGGATCGTCTTTGTTTCGCTCGTCAATGGGCTGTTCAAGATCGCCACGATCAATCCTGACGGGTCGGATTTTCGCGTCCTGACCACGGGGCCGGGCAACGACGAGAACCCTTCCTGGTCGTCCAGCGGAAGGCAGATCGTTTTCAGCTCGAACCGCGAGGGACGGTTCAATCTCTACCTGATGAACGCCGATGGCACCGATCTCGAGCGGATCACCCCGAACGACGCCAATTACACCTCGCCCGCCTGGTCGCACTGAAAAGGGACAGTCCCCTTGAAGCAAAGGGGACCGTGAAAAGGGACAGTCCCCTTACCGCCGCAAAGGGGGACAGTCCCTTTTCTCTTTTCCTGAAAGACCTTGCATTCGCGGGGCCTTTGTGAAATAATTCACTATACAATAGTGCGCGCCGGGGTCAGCGCGTGTGCAGGATCGCATGAAAATCCATCGAATGCTCATACTTTTTGTCGGCGTCGGCATGTTCATCATGCTGGTGATCACGGTCATTGCGCTCAGGGGCATGACTGCAGCCTTCTCGGGGACCACCGAGGGCGTAAAGCACATCTCTCTTGAAGCGCAAAGGGTCTGGAGGCTTGAACGGGAGATCACCGACATCTCCATGGTTGTCCATGGTTTCCTCACCTCCGGAGAAGCCGCGTCGCGCATCAGCTATCGGCAATCGAAGGACGCAGTGCGGGCCATGCTTGCCGAGATGAGCAGCATGGACCTGAGCCAGCGGGACATGGAGCTGCTCGCTTCGGTGATCCGAGATTTCGGAATCCTGGAGAAAAAGACGGACCGCATCTTCTCCCTGCGGGACCCTGCGGGCGCTGACAAGAGGCTTGCCTTCAATCTGATGATCGAGATCGACGGTCTTGTCCGATGGCTGCGCAGAGACATCGAAAGATACAAGGCCGAAAGCGCCACCCGGATGGACTCACTGGTGGTGCAGCTGCAGGGTATCCGCGATGGTGTGAATGCCAGGTTCTTTTTGATCGTCGGCGTGGCCGTGGTTTTCCTGCTGGCCTTCGGCATCTATCTTTACCGCGCCGTGTCGGTGCCTCTCGGGAAGCTCTGGAGCGGGACTGAGGAGATCAGCCGGGGAAATCTGGCCCACCGCATCGATGCCACCGGCGTGAGCGATGTGGCGCGGCTCGCCGAGAGATTCAATGAGATGGCCGGCAAGCTGCGGCGATCCTACGACGACCTGGAACAGCGCCTGCTGAGCCGGACGCGGCAGCTCGATGCGATTACCTCCGTCGCGCTGGTGCTGCGGCAGGCGGGAAACCTCCGGGAAGTGCTGCACAATTCGCTTTTGAAGGTGCTGGAAAGCCTGGCCGCGATGGAGTCCTGGGGCGGGATATTTTTGTGCGACGAGAGCGGAGAGCGCCTGGAGCTTGCGGCGCACATCGGGCTCGGGAAGGAGTTCGTACGGCAGGAAAGCGTCATCAAGATGGGGGAATGCCTTTGCGGCCATGCCGCTGCAACAGGGGAGATCCTGTACACCGAGGGTGTGTGCGAAGATCCGCGCCATACGCGCGGCAGCATCGGCGGAGAACATGCGCACGTGATCATACCGATCAAGACCCATGACCGGATCCTGGGGGTCCTTTTTCTCTACCCGAAGAAGCAGGTCAAGCTTGGCCCGTCGGACCTTCAGATGCTTGAAACGATCGGCTTGCAGCTCGGCATCGCCGTAGAGAACGCCCGGCTGTACGGGGAAGTGAAGGAGTCGGGAGAGCGCTACGGAGACCTGTTCGAGCATTCCCGTGACGTCCTGTTCACCATTGACCGCGAGGGCCGGATCACGGCGGTGAACGAAGCAACAGCCCGGTTCTCAGGCTATGCAAAGGAGGAGCTCCTGGGCCGCAGGGTCATGGATTTTCTCGGAAGGGAAGAGGCGCAGGGAGCCAGGAAAATGCTGGCCGGCGAACATGGCATGGCGGGTCCCTTTATCGAGTTCGAAGTGGGGCGGCGCGACGGCAGAAGGGCCTTTCTGGAGATCAGCGGTCGACGGATGTATCGGAGAGGAGAGTTCATCGGCTTTCAGGTCTCGGGCAGGGACGTGACGGACCAGAAAGAGCTGCGTCAGCTGCTTGTCAAGGCTGAGCGCCTCGCGGCCATCGGCCAGGTCAGCATCGCCATGAAGCACGAGGTGAACAATCCGCTCACGACCGTCATCGGCAATATCGAGCTTCTGATCGACCGATATGAGGACCTGCCGGAGGAGATCAGGGTGCGTCTTCAGACGGCGCTGGACAATGCGCTCCGCATCGCCGATATCGTGAAGAAGCTTGAAGTGCTCCGGGAAGAGCGCACGGTGGATTATCTCCAGGGCGTGAAGATGACGGACCTGAAGGAGGACGGGGCATGACGAGGGGCGCTGTGGTGGGCCGACTTTTTACCATGCTTGTATGTGTCCTGTTTTCGGCGCTGCCGGCCCTGGCCGAGGTGCTGGACCACGTGGTGGCCTCGGTGAACCGGGAAGTCATCACCCTGAGCGAGCTGCGTCAGGCCGCCGACTTCAATGCGGCCATGCAGGGCGGGAGCGTGGACCGCAACCATCTTGAGGCAGAGACGCTCGGGGGGCTGATCAACCGGCGGCTGATGCTGCAGGAAGCGCGGAGGCTCGCTTTCGCCGAAGTGTCGCCCCGCGAGATCCGGGGTGAGATGGATGCGCTGAAGAAGCGATTTCCGTCGGAGAGTGATTTCACCCGGTTCCTGCTCCGGCTCGGCATGACGGAAGAACAGCTCATGGTCATGCTCGGTGAGCGCCTGATCGTGGAGCGGTTCCTGGAAAAGAAGGTGGGACTCTTTGTCCGCGTCAGCCGGGAAGAGGTCCGCGCTTACTATGATGCCAACAGCGGGGAGTTTACCGGCAGGACCTTTCAGGAGGCGTCCCGGTCCATCGCCGCACTGCTGTCGCGCCGGAGGACGGACCAGCAGATCGCCCAGTATCTTCTGAATCTCCGAAGCAGGGCCGACGTCAGGGTGAATGCCCTGCCGCGCGAGTAGGATCGTTCGATTGGAGCCGGGGAACCCAGAAAGTCAAAGCCTTTGACACGGATAACGGCGGATTACCACCTATGAAAAATCAGGATTCTTCATAACTCAATCAGCGTAAGTCAGTGTCAAGGAGGTTTTTTCTTCCCAAGGTGAGAATGTTTTGATTTGTAACTGAGTAAAAAGAAGTTGAAAAGCTTTTTTTTCGCCGCGTTCGCTGCGGCCAGAGTTTTGACGGCGCCGGAAGTGCAATCAGAGAGGGACTATGAAAAAGACCCTGGCCATCGCAGTGCTCGCCACACTGCTCACGGGCTGCACGATCATGAAGGTCTACCTCCGGGATGAGCTTCAGCCTTTGGAGGAGCGCATTGTGTCAGGCACGGGCAGGGAGAAGATCCTGCTTCTGGATATTTCGGGGACCATCTCGAACCGGGAGAGCGGCTCGCTCCTGGGTGACGGGAAGGAACCCGGCATGCTGTCACGGCTGCGGGAGGAATTGGACCGCGCCGCTGCGGATACGGCCGTCAAGGCGCTCGTGATCCGGATCAACAGCCCCGGCGGCACCGTCTCTGCGTCTGACATGCTGCATCACGAGCTCCTCGCTTTCAAGCGCAGGACCGGCATCCCGGTGGTGGCGCACATGATGGACGTGGCCACTTCGGGCGCCTATTACGCCGTTCTTGCCGCTGATCGGATCACCGCCCAGCCCACGACAGTGACGGGCAGCATCGGCGTGGTCATGTACCGCATTGATGCCACCGGCCTGATGCAGAAAATAGGCATTCAGGCCGTGGAGATCGCCTCGGGAGAGCGGAAGGGCATGGGGTCGCCCTTCCGGGAGATGGCCCCGGCCGAAAAGAACATCTTTCAAAAGGTGATCAACGAGCTTCACGGCAGGTTCGTGGACATCATTGCCGAGAGCAGGCACATGCCTCGTGACCGCGTTGTTCCGCTCGCTGACGGCCGGATCTTCACGAGCCGCGAGGCGAAAGAGGCGGGTCTGATCGACGACGTGGGGTATCTCGAAGACGCCATTGCCGCGGCACAGCAGCTGGCCAAGGTCCGGGAGGCCAGCGTGGTGCGGTACACGCGGCCGGGAGAATACCGGGCGAATATCTATTCCATGAGCCTGATCAACGTCAACCTGGGAGATCTTGTTGATCCGGGAATGCACTTTCTGTATGTCTGGTGGCCGTGAGACTGGCATCGGCCAACCTGAGGACGGGCTTGATTAGTTGTAACTGCTCAGGTCAGCTACTCGCGCAGTCGCTTAGCGTGCTATACTTCCTTGAAATTCGGCAATGCCGGCATTTTTGCCCGCAGCGCTCGCGGCGCCATGGTATCTTTGTGATGCACGATTACAGCGCCAATTGCTCATGGCTTACCTGAGCAGCTGGGTTGTCACAATTTTCCACATATTCTCGGAGGGGACGCAATGAACGCAAAAAGGCTTCTGTTTGTGATCATGGCCATCGTGCTGCTGCAGAGCTGCGAGCGGCCGCGCATTGATGTGCAGAGCAGGGGCATTGTGCTGCCCGACACTACCGTGGTTCATTACCTTGAGGCAGGGCAGGGGCCGGTGCTGGTGCTGGTCCATGGGCTCGGCAGTTCCTCGGAGATCTGGCGCGAGACCATCATTCGCCTTGCCAGGGACTATCGGGTGATCGCGCCTGACCTGCCCGGGTACGGGAAGTCCGACCGGCCCCGCGCCGACTACTCGGTCCGGTATCACGCAGCGTCGCTCACGCAGTTCCTGGATGTTCTCGGCATCGAGAAGGCGGCGCTGGCAGGCAATTCGCTCGGCGGCTGGCTGGCCGTTCTGGCGGCCCTTGATCGTCCGGAAAATATCACCCATCTGATCCTCGTGGACAGCGCGGGACTATTGACCGACCGCCTTCCGCAGGTCACACTCAATCCATCAACGGCCCAGGAAGAACGGGCGCTGCTTGATGCCCTCTTCGGCAACAAGGCGCACATCACCGACGAACTGGTGGCCGAGGACCTCAAGTATCGCCGCTCCGTCAGCGCGACAGTGCTGGCTACGCTCGCGTCCTTCCGGTCGAACCCTCCTTTTCTCGACGCCCGGCTGAAGGACATCAAGGTCCCCACGCTCGTGGTCTGGGGCGGTCAGGACATGCTGACACCTCTTGAGCTGTCCGAACGGTTCGTGAAAGGCATCCCCGGGGCACGGCGCATTGTGATCGAAGGGGCCGGGCACACGCCGCAGGTGGAAGCGCCGAAGGAGTTTGCGCGGGCCGTGAAAGGATTCGTGCGAAGCTGGTGAGTGTATTCGTGAACAACGCGGCCTCCCGCTGGAAGATGCTTGCCCTGTCCTATGCGGGCATTGTTGCCTTCGCTGTTGTGTTCCAGTCCGTGGCGCCCGTGCTCGACCTGATCATTGCGGGCGCCTCGTTGACGCACGGCCAGGCCGGCGGCCTGATGAGCTTCTTCGCCCTTCCCGGCATCATCGCCTCTCTTCCTGCCGGCATCCTTGCCGACCGGTTCGGCGCCCGCGTGGTGGGAACTGCATCGCTGCTGCTCATGACTGCCGGCGCCGCCCTGACCGCCGTTGGCGAAAGCTACCTTCCCCTGGCCGCAGGCCGCATGATCGCCGGGGCCGGCGCTTTTGCCCTGACCGTGGCGCTCACACGGCTCATCTCTTCCTGGTTCGCAGGCAAGGAACTGGGATTCGCCATGGGCGTGTTCAATACAGGCATGCCTCTCGGCACGATCCTGACGCTCAACACCCTGGGGATCATCGGGCGGACCTATGGCTGGCAGGCGGCGCTTCATGCGACTACGGTGATCAGTCTCATCGCCCTCGTCGTCTTTTTTGTCGCGGCAAAGGACCCCCCAGCCTCCCTGAGTTCCGTCGTGGATCGGGGATCGCAGGGCTTTTCCTTTCGGCGTCTGGGAACGGGGATCTGGCTCGCAGGCCTTTCCTGGCTCTGGATCAACGCGGCAGGCATCTCCTATCTCACCTTCGGGACCGATTATTTCCTGTCCCTTGGATCGAGCCCCGCTGCTGCAGGACTGCTCACGAGCTTTCTGATGATGGGGTCCCTTTTTCTGAGCCCCATCGCCGGGTACATGATCGACAGGGGCGCAAGCCAGAAAACGCTGATTATCGTCGGCAGCGCCATGGCGAGCGCTATCTACCTCCTCATTCCAGGCCTTCCGACCTATGCCTACGCGCTCACCATCTCCCTGGGCATCGCCGCTGCGCTCATCCCTGTTTCCATCTTTTCGCTTCCGCCAAGGATCCTTCCGCCTGCTCATGTGGGGGCGGGATTCGGTATCCTGAGCACCTGCCTGAACGTAGGGATCCTGATCGGCCCCTGCATGGTCGGCATTGCGCGCGATATGGCCGGCGGCTATCATGTCGGGTTCATCATGATGGCGGCTTTTTCCCTGCTGTCGCTCGCAAGCATTGCACTGCTGCGGCGGTAAGGGACAGTCCCCTTCTCACCGGGGGACTGTCCCCATCGCAGCAACAGATTCTCCTTGAATGCAATAGTTGATTGTGTTAAATTTGATACAGTACTTTTCAGGAGGGCAGTATGAGAATAGGCGCATGTGTGGTGCTTCTTCTGTTCTTTTCAGGCCTTCCGGCCATTGCCGCAGGAACGCAGCCTGCCGTAAAGGAATACCGCCGGGCAGGCAAGATGTTCTCCGAAGCGAAGTATGCCGAAGCCATCCCTCTATATGAACAGGTTCTTATTGCACCGCCGGAAGGCGTTTTCCCGGCTGAACTGTACACCCGAATCGGCGACAGCCACTTCCGTCTCGGCAATTTCGGGAAAGCGCTGGGCTCCTACCGCAATGCCCTGCGGGACCAGAAGCGTTCCGAGCGCGCTGAGACCCAGTACTGGATCGGGTTCTGCTGCTTCCTGCTCGGCCGGGATGCCGAAGCAGTAGCGGAACTCCTGAAGATCCCCGAACTCTATCCCGAATCGGGCATGTGGATATCAACGGCCTACTATTGGGCGGCGCGGGCCAGTGAACGACTGGGCTGGAAGAACCAGGCTGCCGAGTATTATCGCAAGGCCGGGGGGACCGGGAAATCAACTCAGGCCCGGCATGCGCGCGGGCGGGCTGAAGGTCTGAAGTAGACCTGCCCCGACACGGATACAACCTGTCTCAGTTCGAAGCATTTCTCCGGACCTGAAAAGGTCTGATCCCGTGAGTACGAAAAATTCAGAAACACATACCGAATGACCCGGCGGGAACAACTGCCGCCGCGTCCATGCCAGAGGCGATGCTCAGGGAACTGAACATCAAAAATTTTGCGATCATCGACCAGCTGCAGGTCGAGTTCGGCCCGGGACTGAACGTGCTGACCGGCGAGACCGGCGCGGGCAAGTCGATCATCGTCGACGCGCTGAACCTTGTTCTGGGCGAGCGGGCGAGCACTGACCTCATTCGGACAGGATGCCAGGAGGCGGTGGTGGAGGCCGCCTTCGAGCTGAACAGCCGCGGTGAGGGGCCGGTCCGTGCCCTGCTGGCTGAACAGGGGATCGAGGCGCGGCCGGGTGAGGACCTGCTGGTTCGTCGCGTCATTTCATCGACGGGCAAGAACAAGGTATACATCAACGGCAGCCAGGCCACCCTCGCCGCACTCTCGGCCGTGGGCGCCCATCTGGCCGACATTCACGGCCAGCATGAGCATCAGTCGCTTCTCTCGCTGGAGCACCAGCTTGCGATGCTCGACTCCTTCGGCAGCCTTGACGAGCTTCGGAACACGGTAGCCGCCGATTACCGGCGTCTTCAGGATCTGCGGGCCGAGTTGAGCTCCCTGGAGGCGGGGGAGCGCGAGAAGGCGCAGCGCGAGGACCTGCTGAGATACCAAGCGCACGAGATCGAGACATCGCGGCTATTGCCGGGTGAGGACGAGGCGCTGGCGCAGGAGCAGAAGCTCCTGGTGAATTCGGAGAAGCTCGCCGGACTAGCCCGGGCAGCCGACGATGAGCTTTATACCTCCGATCGCGCCGCCCTGACCGGGTTGAAACGGGCGGTGGCGGGACTGCGGGAGATCGTGAGCATCGATCCGCGGCTCAGCGGCGCGCTGGAGCTTTGTGAGGCCGGCCGCGTGCAGATCGAGGAAGCGGCGCGCGAAGTGTCCTCCTATGCCGAGGATGTGGAATTCGATCCCAGGCGCCTGGAAGAGATCGGTGACCGTATCGACCTGCTCCAGCGTCTCAAAAAAAAGTATGGCGGCACCATCGATGAGGTCATCGCCTTCGGGGCCGCCGCCGCAGCGGAACTGGAGCGCATGGAACGCAGCGGCGAGGAGATCGCGCGGCTCCGGAAGGAACTGGCCGGTGCAATGACGGCGCTGACCGCGAAGGCCCTGGAGCTCTCAAAGCAGCGGCAGGCAGCGGCGAGGGACCTTGAAAAGAAGGTGGAACAGGAGCTGGGCCACCTGGGAATGAAGAAGTCGGTGTTCTCCGTCCACATCACACAGGAACAGGAGGCGGGCGACGATACGGAGAAGAGTCTGAAGCTCGGACCGCGGGGCGTGGACCACGCGGAGTTCCTGATCTCGCCCAATCCCGGCGAGGAGCCCAAGGCCCTGGCCAGGATCGCTTCGGGCGGAGAGCTGTCCCGAGTCATGCTGGCGCTCAAGACGATACTCGCCGAAGGCGACCGCATACCCACGCTGGTCTTTGACGAGGTGGATGCGGGCATCGGCGGCGCCGTGGCCGAAGAGGTGGGCAGGAAACTTCAGAAGATCGCCGAGCGGTATCAGGTCTTCTGCATCACCCACCTTGCGCAGATTGCGAGCATGGCTGCGAGGCATTACGGGGTCGTGAAGTCGGTGGCAAAGGACCGGACCAGCACCGAGGTGCGCGCACTTGAGGGCGGCGAGCAGGTAGATGAGGTCGCACGCATGCTGGGCGGCAAGACCATTACTCCGGCGACGATGAAGCATGCCGAGGAAATGATCGAGAGGGGACGGGCGGCATGGGCAAGATAGTGATCAATGAGGAATTTTGCAAGGGCTGTGCGCTCTGCGCCACGGCCTGCGTGAAGCAGTATATCTCGATAGGTACGGAGTTCAACCGCACGGGCTACTATTTTGCCGAATATTGCGGCCCGGAAGGTGAATGCACGGGCTGCGCGCTCTGCGCCGAGATGTGCCCCGATGTGGCGATTGAGGTTTGGAAGTAGGAAGTTGGGGGAAGGGCAATGGCAAAATTGCTGATGAGCGGGAATGAAGCGCTGGCCGAGGCGGCGGTGCGCGCCGGGTGCCGGCGGTATTTCGGATATCCCATCACGCCGCAGAACGAGATACCCGAATACCTGTCCCGAAGGCTGCCGGAGATCGGCGGGACCTTTCTGCAGGCCGAGAGCGAGATCGCATCGATCAACATGGTGTTCGGCGCTGCGGCGGTGGGAGAGCGCGCCATGACCTCGTCATCGAGCCCCGGCATAAGCCTCATGCAGGAGACGATCTCTTTCCTCGCTGCCGCGGAACTGCCCGCGGTCATCGTGAACATGCAGCGCGGCGGGCCGGGCCTGGGGAACATCGCGCCCTCCCAGTCCGACTATTTTCAGGCCGTGAAGGGCGGGGGCCATGGCGATTATAAATTGCTCGTCTACGCCCCGGCGAACCTCCAGGAGGTGGTGGACCTTACGGTCCGGGCCTTTGAGAAGGCCGATGAGTACCGCACGCCGGTCATGATCCTCGGAGACGGCGTTCTTGGCCAGATGATGGAGCCCGTGGAGCTTCCCGACGTGAAACTCCAGGAAGTGGAAAAGCCCTGGGCGCTCACCGGCGCCGCAGGCAGGCCCGCACGGGTGATCCGCACGCTGTTCATGCTGCCCGGTGAAGAAGGAATGCTTGAGCGCCATAATTATAAATTAAAGCAGAAGTACGACCGCATGGCGGAGCACGAAACAATGCACGAGTCCGTCGCCCTTGACGATGCAGAGACTGTGATCGTTGCTTTCGGGACTGCTGCGCGGATCGCCAAGAGCGCCGTGGCCATCGCCCGCGCCGAGGGGATGAAGGTCGGACTGCTGCGGCCCATCACGCTCTTTCCCTTCCCGGTGAAGGCCGTGGCCAGGGCGGCAGAGCGGGCGGGCCGCTTTCTCGTGGTAGAGATGAACATGGGCCAGATGGTCGAGGACGTGCGGCTGGCCGTGAACGGCAAGGTCGATGTCGCCTTTTACGGCAGGCCCGGCGGCGCGGTGCTGTCTGTCGAGGACATTCTGAGCGCGCTTCAGAGCAGCGTACTGCCCCAAGCCGAACAGCCGGTGAAGTGATCTACCTGGAAAGAACATCTGGAAAAGGGACAGTCCCCGTTGGTTCCAGGGGGACTGTCCCTGTCATACGGAAAGGCTTCTCATGCCGAAACCAAAGACCCTGTTGGACCTGATCGGGAACACGCCGATGCTGAAGCTGGTTCGCCTTGCCGGTCCGGACAGCGCCGAGGTCTGGGTGAAGCTCGAAGGCTTCAATCCCGGAGGCAGCGTGAAGGACCGACCAGCACTGGCCATGGTCCTGGATGCCGAAAAGAAGGGCAGATTGAAGCCGGGCATGAAGATCGTCGAGCCCACGAGCGGCAACACGGGCATCGGTTTGGCCATGGTGGCGGCCGTCAGGGGTTATCCCATCGTGCTGACCATGCCGGAGAGCATGAGTCGTGAGCGCCGTCAGCTGCTCGAGGCATACGGCGCCGAACTGGTGCTCACGCCTGCCGAGAAGGGCATGAAGGGTGCTATCGAGAAGGCGAAGGAACTCCTTGCCTCGGGCAACTGTTTCATGCCTGACCAGTTCGGCAATCCGGCCAATCCGGAGGTGCACCGCCGGACCACGGCCCGCGAGATCATCAGGGATATGGGAGCCAGGACCATCGACGCCTTCGTTGCCGGCGTTGGCACGGGCGGAACGCTTACGGGAGTCGGCGAGGCGCTGCGCAAAAAATACCGGAAAGTCCGGATCGTCGCTGTCGAGCCTGCCGCGTCGCCGGTGCTCTCGGGCGGACAGCCGGGCCCTCACGCCATTCCCGGCATCGGCGCCGGGTTCGTGCCCGCCATCCTGAACACAAAGATCTATGACGATATCATCCAGATAACGAACAACCAGGCCGCGGAAATGACAAGGCGGCTTGCCCAAGAGGAGGGGTTGCTGGTGGGAATATCCTCTGGCGCGGCCTGCGCGGCGGCGCTTCAGGAGGCAGAGCGGCTCGGAAAAGGCAAACGGGTGGTGACGATCTTCTCCGATGGAGGAGAGCGCTACCTGAGCACAGGAGTTTTTGAGCGGAAGATAGGTTCGTAAACCATGCCGCGGCCTTTGGCCGCAATTGAAAATTGTAAATTGGAAATCACTACTGTCCGGTTAAGCTCGAAATCGTGAATATTTTAACTGTAACCAGTTGATTTATTTGAATGCGAACTTCGCATACTTTTTGAAATCGAAAACGCGCATATTGACTAATATTTCATCGAATTACATTGAGTTATCATCCTTCAGGAAAACGATAACCGGACGCTACTGATTGGAAATATCAAATTGAAAATTTGTCGCAGGGCCGACGGACATGGGATGACGCATGGCACCATCACCCTATCGTGATTGACAGCACATTCACAATCCTAAGGAGGGACACAATGGAAAAGCTTGTCAGCAGGATTAAGAATATCTTAATCAGTCCCAAGAGCGAGTGGGAGGCCATCAAGGCGGAACAGACTTCGGCGAAGGACATCATCTTTGAATACGTCGCGATCCTGGCGGCAATCCCGACCATCGCTTCCGTGGTCGGCATGGGTATCGTCGGCATCAGTTTCATGGGCACGACCATGCGCTATTCCTTCAGCTACCTGCTGGTCTGGGCGGTGTTCTTCTATGTGATGAGCATCGTGACGGTGATCGCGGCCGGCGCCATCATCAATGCACTCGCCCCGACCTTTGAAGCGAAGCAGGACAGCGTGCAGGCGCTGAAGATAGCCGTCTATTCCTACACGCCCGTCTGGGTGGCGGGGATCCTGAACATC
>MHDZ01000047.1:6997-9480 GCA_001805055.1 Nitrospirae bacterium GWC2_57_13 | reverse complement strand
ATCGTCATGATCGCCGTGACGATCGTTGCAGCGGTGCTGGTCGGGGTCATGGCAGGCATCTTTGTTTCAACGGGCGGGCCGGACACGATGCAGATGATGGGGCATTGATCTTTATTCCGGGCACACAGCAGGGGGTACGTGCCTCCGTGCTACGCATAAGTGTTGATATAATTACGACCCGGGGGAGCGTCCCCCGGGTTCTTTGTTCCCATGATGAATCCGATCTATCTTGATTACAATGCAAGTACGCCCATTGCGCCCGCGGTGCGTGACGCCATGATGCCCTATCTTGCGGGCATCTTCGGGAACCCGTCGAGCAGCCATGCTTTCGGCCGCGAGGCCCGCGAAGGCATCGAAACAGCCCGCAAACGCGTGGCAGCGCTCCTGGGCTGCGATGCGGCCGAGATCATCTTTACGAGCGGCGCTACTGAGTCGAACAACATGGTGCTCCTGAGCGCCGCAGCCCAAGCGGGGGAAAAAAGCCGCATTATCACGTCCGCGATCGAGCATCCGGCAGTGCTTGAGCCCTGCCGGTTTCTCGAACAGCAGGGGCACCACGTAACATATCTTCCTGTAGACCGGAGCGGCATGGTAGATCCACAAGACCTCGAAAAGGCTTTGACCAAGGGCGCGGCCCTCGTTTCGATCATGCATGCGAACAACGAGGTGGGAACGCTCCAGCCCGTGGCCGACCTGGCCCGTATGGCCGCGGCCCGCAAGGCTCCCTTTCATACCGATGCGGCCCAGACTGTGGGCAAGGTCCGCTGCCGCGTGGATGAGCTGGGCGTGGATTTTTTGACCATTGCGGGACACAAGTTCTATGCGCCCAAGGGCGTGGGCGCCCTGTACATCAGGAAGGGCAGGAAACTCAGTCCGCTGCTGCACGGCGCCGGCCATGAGCAGGGGCTGCGGCCGGGCACAGAGAACCTGGCGAGCATCGCGGGTCTCGGCAAGGCCTGTGAGATAGCCGGGCCTGTGATCGAAGCGGAATGCCTCCGCCAGGCGCAGCTCGGCCGGCGTCTCTTCGACGGATTGCGGCAGGCGGGGTTCAGCGTTCACCTGAACGGACATCCCGAGAAGAAGCTGCCGAACACCTGGAACATCAGTTTTGAAGGATTCGATGCGCCTGCGGTGATGGCGGCGCTTGATGCGGTCGCAGTATCTCCGGGCGCCGCCTGCCACGGCAGCAGCGTGACCATGTCGCATGTGCTTGAGGCCATGGGTGTGCCGAAGAAGCTTGCGCGGGGGGCCATTCGCTTCTCTCTGGGCCGGGAAACGACGGAGCAGGAGATCGATTATGTTTTGGCGATGCTGAAGGAAAAGCTGTATTTGCACAAACAATAGTGGAGGTTAGATGCCGGTAATATCGATGTTTTATGGTATCATTGTTTTGATGTTCTACTTTGATAACAAGAAGCATCATCTTCCGCACATTCATGTGCAGTATGCTGAGCATTCAGCAGTTGTTGCAATTGAAAACGGCGATATTCTAGAAGGTGACCTGCCGGGACCGAAAATGAAGATGGTTCAGGCATGGATCGAAATTCATAGAGACGAGTTGATGGCAGACTGGAAAATGGCGGTTGAAGGATATCAACCATTCAAGATCGAACCGCTCAAGTGAGGTGTGTTATGGTAAAAGTCATATCAGCGGATCCCGTGGAAAATTATAAGCTGAAAGTAGTGCTGTCAAGCGGCAAACAGGGCATATTCGATGTTGCCCCATATCTTGACCGCGGTGTATTCCATGAATTAAAGGATCATGATTATTTTCGTCGCGTCAAAGTTGCTTTCGGCGGCGTCATCTGGCCGCATGAGCAGGATTTCAGCGCGGACACTATCGAATTCGAGCTGCGGGAAGAAGTTCCGAGCAGCACCTGTAAAACAAGCGCGGCGTAGCCGGCCTGAGTTCGTCAGGCCGGGTCGGGAGGAGCGCAATACGATACAACAAGGTTGTGGGTCGGGTAGAACAACTGCAAAATCCTACAAAAAGACCTTGATCGCCGGCTGAAATTTGTTGGTTTCACTTCGTTCGACCCAACCTACGACTGGATGGCACGCTGACAAGAATGGATACAATAAACACAACATAGTAGGCATTCGCTTCAATAATATCATTGAGTACGACGCTGAAGGATTCAACTATCAGAATGTCATCAATGACATAACAATTAAATCGGATAGGGACAACGCTGACAACCAGATATGCCATGTGAACATCCCAGGCTTGTTTGGATTCGGCGCAATGATAACTTGCCGAAGTATTGAAATAGTTTCAATTGAGCCCGGCGTTCCACCACACTCTCAATACACTAAGATCAAACGCTAATTTCCTGTTTCACGCCGACCGTTTCGCGGCGTGTGAATTTTTCGTTCCTCCGTGGTCCGGAGTGTAGGGAAACTATATGTCTCGTGAAACAATACTGATCGTAGACGACGAAGAGAGCATCCGCAGGAGTCTGGCGGGCGTGCTGACCGACGAG
>MHDZ01000047.1:5381-6977 GCA_001805055.1 Nitrospirae bacterium GWC2_57_13 | reverse complement strand
GCGCAGCCTGCCCTGGCCCTCCTCGATATCGCCATGCCCGAGATGGACGGCATCGAGACGCTTAAGCGCTTCAAGGAGGTCAGGCCCGAGATGCAGGTCATCATGATCACGGGCCACGGGACCATCGAGACGGCGGTCAAGACCACCAAGATGGGCGCCTACGATTTCATCGAGAAGCCCCTCTCTCTTGAACGCGTGTCCCTGGCGGTGAAGCACGGCCTCGAAGAGTACCGGCTGCGCGAAGAGAACGAGTCTCTCAAGCGGAGCATCGCGAAACGCTACGAGATCGTGGGCGAGAGCGAGGCGATCCTGTCGCTCAAGAAGCAGATCGCCCTGGCCGGGCCGAGCAACGGCTGGGTACTGGTCCACGGCGAAAGCGGTTCAGGCAAGGAGTTCGTGGCGCGCGCTGTTCATCGGGCGAGCAAGCGGGCCCGCGGACCCTTTGTGGAGGTGAACTGCGCGGCGATCCCGCAGGAGCTGATCGAGAGCGAGCTTTTCGGCCATGAGCGAGGGGCCTTTACGGGCGCCACGGCAATGAAGCGCGGCAAATTCGAGCAAGCCGACAACGGCACGCTGTTCCTGGACGAGATCGGCGATATGAGCCTTGCCACGCAAGCCAAGGTGCTGCGCGTGCTCGAGTCGCAGGAGTTCCAGCGAGTGGGCGGGACGAGGACACTGCGCGCCGATGTGCGTGTCATTGCCGCGTCGAATAAGAACCTGACCAAGGAGATCGAACGGGGCGCCTTTCGTGAAGACCTCTTCTTCCGCCTGAACGTGATCCCCCTGGACGTTCCGCCGCTTCGGGAGCGGCCCGACGATATCCCGCGGCTTGTCCGGTATTTTTTTGAAGAATTTTCCAGGGAATACGGGCAGAAGCCGAAGACCGTCGACGAGGACGCGCTGGCGCTTTTTCAGCAGTACCGCTGGCCGGGCAATGTGCGTGAGCTTCGGAACGTCATCGAACGGCTGATCATCATGACACAGGGATCCCGCATCACTGCCGCCGATGTCCCGCCGCCGCTCAGCAGCGGGTCTCCAGCACGCGTTGCTGCAGGCGCTCCCGGCGCAGCGCCCTCGGCCCTCGAGTTCGCCGCGTTGAAGGACGCGCGTGCCGCCTTTGAGCGCGAGTTCATCACCAGAAAGCTGAAGGATCACGGCGGCAACGTGAGCCGTACCGCCGATGCCATCGGCGTTGAGCGCAGCAACC
Source organism: Nitrospirae bacterium GWC2_57_13 (assembly GCA_001805055.1). Lineage (GTDB taxonomy): Bacteria > Nitrospirota > UBA9217 > UBA9217 > UBA9217 > GWC2-57-13. The sequence continues at coordinate 5,770 of MHDZ01000047.1, read as the reverse complement.
TGCACAGGAAGATGAAAACGCTTGGGATTGAGACTGACTCTTGAAAAAGTGTTCAGCCGCGGATGAGCACGGATTCACATGGATGTGATTAAAAATTACTGGTCCGCGCATCTGCGCGAATTTCCGCGAAGGGAAGAGAAGGACTGAACAGAGTGTTCTGATTTTTTGTCCCTGTTCATCCGTGGCAAATGAGCGTTTTTTATGATCGAAACCATCAATCTCACAAAATACTTCAATGGTCTCGCTGCGGTCAATGGGATCTCCTTTGCGGTAAAACCCGGCGAGGTCTTCGGCCTTCTGGGGCCGAACGGCGCGGGCAAGACCACGACCATCCGGATGCTCACCACGCTTCTGGCGCCTACGTCGGGAACAGCGCGTGTGGCGGGTCA
>MHDZ01000047.1:0-5237 GCA_001805055.1 Nitrospirae bacterium GWC2_57_13 | reverse complement strand
CGGGCTGTGGGAAAAGCGTGACGCCTTCGTGGACCAGCTTTCCGGCGGCATGCGGCGGCGGCTCCTGATCGCGAGGGGATTGATGCACCGGCCGAGGGTCATCTTTATGGACGAGCCCACTGTCGGCCTTGATCCGCAGGCCCGGCGCATGATCTGGGGAATGATCGAAGCGCTGCGGCGCGAGGGGATCACGATCCTGCTCACGACCCATTACATCGAAGAGGCCGATGCGCTGTGCGGCCGCGTCGGTATCATGCGGGCAGGCAGGATCATTGCCGAAGACTCGCCTGCAACGCTCAAAGCGGATGTGGGGAAATTCACCATGGAGTGCCTCGGCCGGCATGATATTGCGCGGCGTTTTTATCCGAGCCGCGAAGAGGCCTTTGACGCAGGCAAGGGCGAAGGCTGTGACGTGGTGGTGCGCGACGTGACGCTCGAGGACGTCTTTATCAGGCTCACGGGCGAGAGGATAGAAGCGTAAGGAAGACAGTAGACAGTAGACAGCAGGCAGTAGACAGCAGGCGGTAGACAACAGGCAGTAGACAACAGGCAGTAGGCCTTCGGTTCATTCGTTAAATGTCCAATTTTCAATCGCGGCTGGAGGCCGCGCTATGAACTTCTACCCCATATTCTGGAAAGAGATGGTGCTGATCCGCCGAAAGCCCTGGCGTTTCCTGGCTTCGAGCATGGTCATGCCGCTGTTGTACCTCGTGACCTTCGGCTGGGGCCTGGGGCGGGGCATCCGGCTCGACGGCGGCACTTACCTGGAGTTCGTGCTGCCCGGCATCATCGCGCTCTCGGCGATGAACAACAGCTTCAGTCCCGTCTCGACATCGCTTAACATCAGCAAGCTTTACACCAAGACGATCGAGGAGGTGCTCGTCTCGCCGGTCAGCCCCTGGGAGATCGCCTTCGGCAGGGCGCTCACGGGACTGGTGCGGGGCATGTTCTCGGCAGTTGGACTGCTGCTCGTCGGTCTTGCTTCGGGCGTGCACCTGCAGGTCTCGGCCCTCTTCTTCGCCGTCATCGCGCTCACGGCCTTCTGCTTCGGCTCCATGGGCGTGGCCGCCGCCATGGTCACGCGGTCCCACGAGGACATGGCGAACTTCAACAGCTTCTTCATGGTGCCTATGTCCTTTCTGGCAGGCACCTTTTTCGCCCCTGACAGGATGCCCGAGCCCTTTTCCAGCATGATCATGGTCTTTCCCCTGACCCACGCGAGTCTGTCGCTTCGCGCGCTCGCTGCCGGCTCTGCTCCCGACGCGATATCGCTCCTCATACTCTCCGCCTATACGGTCATCTTCTTTATTCTTGCCGGCCGGCTGCTCAGGCGGCTGGCATAACCGCGGCCTCCAGCCGCGATTTAAAAAATTGGATATTTCAAATGGTAAAGGTGCTGTATGGCCTATGGCCATGACGTCATAAGCATGGGCGCGAATCCGCAGGTTTCGCAGAAGGGTGCAGATTTTTAAACCAGAATTCGGGTTTGTTTTTCTCTGCGAAATCGGCGTAATCTGCGGATAAAAAAATGATCTGAGTAGTTACGTGTTTCGGTCATTACCTATAGCAGAAGGCATACGTCCAGCGCCCGGTTTTCGATTGACTTTTGAGGGGTATGAAGATAATATGCCTCACAATTGGCTCAAAAGTAACGGTATTTTCACCGTTTTTTGATTGCCTCCATCACGAGGAGAGATCATGAGAAAGGCCCTGCTTGCCGCGCTGTTTTTGTTCCTACCCCTGTCAGCGGAGTCATCGGAGCAGCCGCTCGGCGTTGAAGAGTTCACGAACATGGACGGGGTCGCTTCGGCGATCAGCGTCTACTTTCCCAAGGTCCAGGGGACCATCAGGTCCGTGAAGGGCGACCGCGTCGCCATCAGCGTGGGCAGGAAGCAGGGCCTGCTTCCGGGCATGCGTCTCTTGCTCTGGCGGGAGGGGAAGGAACTGCGGCATCCAGTATCCGGCGCGGTGATCGGTCGCGAGGAGCAGGAGATCGGGTCCGTCGAGATCACGGCAGTGGAGGCGTCCACGGCCAGCGGCGTGATCTCGAACAGGACAGCAGACCCGACGTCGGGAGACATTGCGCGCATTACGCCGAAGAAGATCCGCCTGGCTGTCATCCCGCTCCGAACGGACCGGCCGGAGCTGCTGCAGGCCCTTGCCGACCGTCTGCATGATTCAGGCCGCTTCGATATCCTCGATGCAGAGAAGCGCGATGCTTTTCTGACCAGCCGCATATTGAAGGACAACGAGCTCGTGAAAGAGATGGGCCGCGCCTTTGATCTCGACGCTGCCGTCACCGTGGGGATCTATCCCTCTGACGGCGCATTCCTTGTTACCGTCAAGATCTTTTACGCTCAGGACGTCCGCCTGCTCGATACGGTCGTGGCGAAGCTGAAACTCGAAGAGAAGAAGGGCCTGCTCGGGACCATGAGGCCTCATTTTGCGCCGACACGGGCCGAGGCAGCCAGTTCGCATGATCTTCCGGTTGCAGCCAGGTCCTTCGGCGCAGGCGATTTTGATGCCGACGGCATGGAGGAACAGGCCTTCTCCGATGGCGAGCGCCTCTCTGTCTATCGCGAGGAAGCCTCGGGCTGGCGGGATATCTGGTCCGAACCCGCAACGGACAGGAAAGTGAGCATTCGGCAGTTGTTCGTCGATGGGGCCGATATCAACGGCAATAAAAAACCGGAGGTCTATGTCGCTGCAGTGCGCGACGGCAAGACGGCCACCCTGGTACTGGAAGACCATGATGGCGCCTATCGCGTCATCGCCGAGCTTCCGGGCTTGTTCCGTGTCATCTCATCGCCGGGCAAGGGGCTGCTGCTGATCGGGCAGGAGCATACCGCTTCCCCGACGGGATCGGTGCGGCAGTATATGTGGACAGGGTCGGCCTATCTGGCAGGCGATGAATTCCCGCTGCCGAAAGGCGTTGGACTGTACGATTTCGTGTTGGCGGATTTCGGGGCATCAACGCCGTTCCTGGTGGCCCTTGATGACGCGAACCGGCTGGTCGTTTATTCCGGCGGAAAGCAGGTCTGGAAGAGCGAGGATGACTACCCGGCGGCGGACAAGGCCCAGTCTGTTCCCGGCGCAGGCAGGTCCGGCAGGGCGGAGAAAATGACTGTCGGGCGCAGGATAGCTTCGGTTGATCTGAACAGCGACGGCAAGGATGAGATCGTCGTCGCGCGGAACAGGGACCATTCCTACTTCAAGGGATATACGAAAGCAGACCTGGCGGGCCTTGAGTGGTCGGGCACGCGGTTCGAACAGGTCTGGGACATTTCGGATATTCCCGGAGCCGTTCGCGATCTGCAAATCGTCCGGGGGCCGGCGGGAGCGCCAGGGATCAAAGTGCTCGTGCTGGTGCCCGGCGGTATGTTCTCGAAGGATGCGGCGCGGCTCCTGACCTTTTCAGGGAATTGATAACGTGTGAGCGGCTCCCGGCGTGATGAAAAACGGAAAAAACATTGAATCCACGACAGTGGAAGAGCTTATTTCCAGGCTTGACAAGGCCTCCCTCCCGCAACATGTTGCCATCATCATGGACGGCAACGGCAGATGGGCGGAGCGCAGAGGGTTGCCGCGGATCGCGGGCCACAAGAAGGGCGCCGATGTGGTGCGAAGCATTTCCGAGGACTGCCGCCGAATCGGCATTCCCGTTCTGACGCTCTATGCCTTCTCCGACGAGAACTGGGGGCGGCCGAAGCAGGAAGTCTCCTTTCTCATGGAGATGCTCGAGGGCTATCTTAAAAAAGAGATCAGCACCATGAAAAAGAACGGCATCCGTCTGATGACCATCGGCCAGACCGGAAAACTGCCGCTGGCCGTGCAGGAATGGATCAAAAGGGCCAAAGAGGAGACAGCGGGAAACAAGGAATTGATCCTGAACCTCGCATTGTCCTACAGCAGCCGGCGGGAGATCCTCGATGCGGTCACGCGGATGCTGACGGCGAACGGCAGTGCGCCGGCCATCACTGAAGAATCTTTTGCCGCCCACCTCGATACCGCCGGGCTTCCTGATCCCGATCTTATCATCCGCACGAGCGGGGAGCGGAGGATCAGCAATTTTCTGCTTTGGCAGGCCGCCTATGCAGAATTGTATTTTACCGAGACCCTTTGGCCCGATTTCTCCGAAGAGGACCTCGTCCGCGCGCTGCTGGACTTCCAGGGGCGGCAGAGAAGGTTCGGCCTGGTCGAGGAACAAATGGTCAAGAAGCCATGACCCCGCCGGAGGCGGGGCCGGGCTGCCGCAGGTCGTCACTACACGTTCAGGCAGGGAGAACGCATGCTCGCTAAACGGATCGTTTCAGGGCTCCTGTTCCTTCCGGTCTTCTACCTGATCGTCTGGAAACTCGCGCCGCTTTATCTTGCCGTGCTGGTGGTGATCGCCGCCGCCGTCGGCCAATATGAGTTCTATCGCATGGCGCAGAACAAGGGCGCCAGGCCGCTCAGCGTTCTCGGCATGGCGCTGGGCAGCGCGATCATTATCGGCGGGTTCTATTACCGGATCCCTTCCGATGGAGGCCTGCTGCTCTACGGTGCGGCAAGCATGCTTCTGATCACGGGTGTGCGTCTTTTTTCCGTACGTTCTGTGGACGGCGCATTAGAGGACGTTGCGGCGACGCTTCTGGGCATATTCTACGTGGCCCTGCTCTTTGGCTTTCAGGTGGGCGTCCGGCTGGGCGGGGACGGCAAGCAGTGGATCGTTTTCATGTACTTCGTGATCTGGGCCACGGACATCGGGGCCTATGCTGTCGGGATGTCCTTCGGCAAAAGGCGTCTCTACCCCAAGATCAGTCCCAAGAAGAGCGTGGAAGGTCTTGCCGGCGGCCTCCTGTTCGCCGCGGTCATGGCGCTCCTCTGCCGTGTCTGGTTCATGCCTCCCGTGAGCATCGCCGAAGCGGCGGGGGTCGGCCTGCTGCTTGCCTCGGCCGGGACCATAGGCGATCTCGTGGAGTCCATGCTGAAGCGGAGCGCCGGGGTGAAAGATTCGGGAACTATCATTCCCGGCCACGGCGGGATGCTTGACCGCATGGACAGCATGCTTTTCGCAGCGCCGGTGCTCTTTTATTATCTCATGTTCCGATGATTCCCTCTGAAATATAACGTGAGTGCATCAACAGTGCGCTGAATTCTGGAAAGAGCGTATTCCCCGCAGCTTGCAGGCTGTCCGACAATTCCTATTTCTTCTGGTAGAATAGGATGAAAATGATCGGACAAGGAGCGCGTGAGAT
>MHDZ01000046.1 GCA_001805055.1 Nitrospirae bacterium GWC2_57_13 | reverse complement strand
TGGCAGGCATTCCCATTACGGAGCTCATGACCAAAGATCGGATCGACGCCCTCGTTGACCGGACGAGGAACGGCGGCGCCGAGATCGTGGCCCTTCTCAAGACCGGCAGCGCCTATTATGCGCCGTCGGCAGCCACCTTCGAGATGGTAGAGGCCATCCTGTTGGACAGGAAGAAGATCCTTCCCTGCTCCGTCTATCTTACGGGAGAATACGGCGTGGACAAGGTGTTCGCCGGCGTGCCGGTGAAGCTCGGCTCAGGCGGCATGGAGAAGGTCATGGAAATAAAGCTGAACGAGGACGAACGGACGGCATTCATGAAGTCTGTTGAGGCGGTGAAAACGGCATGCGCGAAATTCATGTAGATGAGATACGCGACAATGTGGCGCAGATCTGCATTGACGCGGCGTACAGCCTGAGCGAGGACGTGCTGGCGGCTTTCGACCGGGCCATCGAGGAAGAGACCTCGCCCTCGGCAAAAGAGATCCTCGAACTCCTGAAGGAGAACGCCCGCGTCGCCCGGGTGGAGCACATTCCCATCTGCCAGGACACGGGCATCGGCGTGTTCTTCGTCGAGGTCGGCCAGGACCTGCGCATCAAGAACGGCTTCCTCTCCGACGCCATCAACGACGGCGTGCGCAAGGGGTACCGGGACGGGCATCTGCGGAAGTCCGTGGTGGACCCGCTGACGCGCCGGAACACGGGAGACAACACGCCGGCCATCATTTATACCGAGGTGGTGCCGGGCGACAAGCTCAGAATATCCTTCATGCCCAAGGGCGCGGGAAGCGAGAACATGAGCGCCATTCGCATGCTGCGCCCGACGGAAGGCATTGAAGGCATCAAGGCCTTTGTGCTGGACTGCGTGCGCCGGGCCGGAGCAAATCCCTGTCCCCCGGTGGTCGTGGGCGTGGGCATTGGCGGCGATTTTGAAAAGTCGGCGCTGCTGGCAAAGAAGGCGTTGCTCAGGAATGTGGGAAGCCCCCATCCGAAACTTGAGCTGGCATCGCTGGAGATGGACCTGCTGAAGGCCGTGAACAAGACCGGCATCGGGCCCGAGGGGCTGGGCGGCAAGATGACTGCCATGGCCGTGCACGTGGAGAGCTTTCCCTGCCACATCGCGTCCCTGCCTGTGGCGGTGAACATCAATTGTCATGCAGCGAGGCATAAGACGATAGTGTTATAGAGCAGAGAGCAGAGAGCAGGAGCAGAGAGCAGAGAGCAGAGAGCAGAGAGCAGAGAGCAGAGAGCAGAGAGCAGAGAGCAGAGAGCAGAGAGCAGAGAGCAGAGAGCAGAGAGATTCATAACCTATGCGCCATGCTCTATGCGCTATGCGCTTTTCATGCTCTCTGCTGATAAAGGTGGATCATGACCGAACCAATTAAACTACAGCCTCCTCTTACCGATGAAGTGGTCGAAAAGCTGAAGACCGGTGACCGCGTTGAGATCACGGGCGTTATCTACACGGCCCGGGACATGGCACACAAGAAGATGGTCGACGGGCACCAGAAGGGTGAGCCCCTGCCCTTTGATCCGGAAGGGCAGATCATCTACTACACCGGTCCCACACCGGCCGCGCCGGGCAGGGTGATTGGCGCTGCAGGGCCGACCACGAGCTACCGGATGGACCGGTACACGCCCTGCCTTCTGGAACTGGGCATCAAGGGGATGATCGGGAAGGGGCCACGGGGGCCTGAAGTGAAAGAAGCGATCAAAATGCACAAGTCCGTCTATTTTGCAGCTATCGGAGGGGCAGGAGCACTGATCTCGAAAACGATCAAGAAGGCCGAGGTGATCGCCTATCCTGACCTGGGCGCCGAGGCGGTCATGCGGCTCGAGGTGGAGAACTTTCCTGCCATCGTTGTGAACGACATCCATGGCGGCGATCTGTATGTGGCCGGCCGGGCCGAGTACGGGGCCGAAGAGGCGAGCGAAGATTCCTGCTGAACTGCCGGATCTATCGGGACGACAATGCCTTTACCAGCACATGCAGAAGGGGGTAATCCTCTTTTGCCGCCGTTGTTTCTTCCTGCAGCAATCTCAACGCCTCCGGTACATGCTTTAAAAAATATTTTTTCCCCTTCATGACCGACAGGAACCCATAGGCGCCCAGGGCCTGCATGTGGCGTTGGAGGCGGCAGGGGATGAGGCTTTCACGAAAGGCCTTTTCATCGAATACAGGGACAGTCCCCCTGGCATCTAAGGGGACTGTCCCTTTTCTCATCTCGCCAACGTAATATTCAACCAGTTGTTCCCGTGTTTCATCATCCAGCCGGTAATAGGGGTCCCAGAGCATGGAGGCAATGTCGTAGGCAGGCGGCGCCATGCGCGCGCCCTGGTAGTCTATCACGCGCGGTGTGCCGTCGCCGGTGATCATGATGTTCTGGGACTGGAAGTCCCGGTGGATCACGCCCTTGGGGAAGGCATCGACCTTCCGCGCAAGTTCATGGAATTCCTGCTCCAGCGCCTGTTTGTCCTTTACTTCCATTCCCCTGAGGCCGATGACAAAGCGGTCCAGGAAATAGCTCGTTTCCCACCGCAGGTACTCAGCATCAAAGATCCGCTCACCGAGCAGGGGGCAGTCCTGGACATAAGCAGTGGAGCCTGCATGGAGCCGGACGGCGATGTCAAGGACGCGGCAATAGACGTCATGAACGTCCTCTTTGCTGCGGGGAAACTTTAGATATGAGTAAAGCGACGCATCGCCGAGGTCTTCGAAGAGTGCCCGTTTTGCAGGGCCGTCCTCTGCCAGGAGTTCGGGGACAGGAACTCTCTGCCCTGCAAAGAAGCGGGTATAGACCAGATGGCGTTCATAGTCCGGGTCTTCAGGCCGGCATTCCATAAGTACGGCGGTCCGGGAGTCGCCCTGGATGCGGAAGTAACGACGGTCCGATCCGCCCAGGCCGATCAGGGTCGCGTCGGACCAGAGTGTCGAGTGGGGAGAGGGTTGGGAGAGGGGCATTCGTGTTGATCCGTATTCATCCGTGGTTCCAGCACCGAAGTGCCGGGCAAAGAGCGGGTCGCTCAGTGAGACGCGCTTCTTTTCTGCGGCATGGAGCGAGGGTTGCATGTCCGACTCAGAAAGAGTGACCTCGTAATCAGGCCCCAGGATGGAGTTTTCATGGCCGCCCGAGGCCCGTGCCCCCGGCATGACGATGCAGTTCCTGAGGCGTGACCCTTTCTTTACGACGCTGCCCGTTTCCAGCACCACATAGCCGTCGATGGTGATTTCTCCGCATTCGGCCCGGGGCGAGAGGTGCACGGTCTCGCCCTCGTTCCTGAGAGCGTCAAGGACCCCGCGTCCATAGGTGACGGGATTGCCAACGTCGTTCCAGTAGGAGCCCGTCGCGTCGAAGGCGCGGACCCGGTGACCGGCCTTGGACGCGGCTATCCAGGCAACGGTAGCGTGGGAGACGCCGAAGGGAAGAAAGCGCAGTATCTCCGGTGAATAGACGGCAATGCCGGTGTATGCGACCTTTTCCGCCGCTGTCGATGGGTCAGGCCGTGATGCGCCGGGATTTTCCACATCCAGCACCTGGCCATCGCCGTCGATCACCACGTTGCTCAGATGGGGCAGGCGGTGGCAGACGAGCGTTGCGATGTTGCCTGATGAGAGATGCTCGTTCAGCAGGCAAGAGAAGTCCATGTCCAGCAGAATGTCGGAATTGTGGACGATGAAGGGGCCGGTGGAAAGGAATTGCTCCGCATTCTTGAGCGCGCCGCCTGTTCCGAGTATCGGGTCCTCGGGAAAGAAGGAGATGCGGTCCGCCCAGGGTGAGCGCCCTGCCCAGGCACGGATCATCTCGGGCATGTAGTGCAGATTGATGCCGATCCCGCCGTCGCAGAGCGGGGCGAGCTTTTCGAGGATGGCCTCGATAATGGGCTTGCCGAGGATGGGCAGCAGCGGCTTCGGCAGGTGGTTTGTGACAGGCCGGAGCCGCTCGCCGAGTCCGGCAGCGGGGAGGAAGATGTTTATGGGGAATTTCGTCATATACAGGGGGACAGGTCTTTACATGGAAAATACGGATGACCCTGAAACAGCATGTGGCCACGGATGAACACGGATAAACACGGATAGTTCAGATAGTTAAACCAAAGCCGCTTTGTTTTTTGGTTGAACCGTGTTCATCAGTGGTTACAACTGCCGTTCTTAAGACGACGCATTCTTTATCCGCAGTTTCCGCCTTTATCCGTGCTCAAAAATTATTTATAGATCAGATAGTTCTTCCTGATCTTCTCGAATGCACGCACGTCTATCTTCCACCACTGCTCCATCTCATCAAGGTCCTTCCACGCCTCGATCTCCTTGCGTACGCGGTCCGTGCCCGCGAGGATATCGATGGGCATCTTCACGTCTTCATATTCGTAGGGCGGCTGTTTCCAGGCAAAGTCCCGGGGCCAGGTGTTATGGATCGCCTTTAGGATGGCCACGCCGGTCTTGAAGGGCCTGAACTTCATCCGGTCCGTAACGTGGATCTGGGCGCCGCCGCAGACGAGTCCCTTGTGTTTCTGGAAGGTGGGCTCGAAATAGAGGGGCCGGAACAGGACGCCGGGAAGCCTGAACTCCCTCAGCTTCGCCACAAGCGTATCAGGATGAATGAAGGGCGCGCCGAAGATCTCGAAGGGCAGCGTGGTGCCTCGGCCCTCCGAGACGTTCGTTCCTTCGAAGAGGCACATGCCGGGATAGACAAGGGCCGCGTCGAGGGTGGGCATATTAGGCGACGGCAGGACCCAGGGCAGCCCGGTCTGGTCGAACCACTGGTCCCGCTTCCAGCCCTGAACAGGGATGATGTGGTATTCAAGGCCGGGATAGAAGCGGTCGCGCAGGTAAGCGCCGATCTCGCCGATGGTCATACCATGGCGCACGGTCAGGGGCCGGAGCCCGACAAAGGAGGCGTAGGCCGGGTCAAGCACCGGGCCTTCCACGATGCTGCCGGAGATGGGATTGGGACGGTCCAGCACGACGACGGGCTTTCCTGCCGCCTCACAGGCCTGCATGCAAAGGTCCAGGGTCCAGATGAAGGTGTAATAGCGGCTGCCCACGTCCTGCAGGTCCAGGGCGAGAACGTCGATGTTTTGGAGCATCTCTTTCGTTGGCTTTCGCGCGGCGCCGTAGAGACTGTAGACAGGCAGTCCCGTGGCAGGATCGAGAAAACCTTCCCACTCCACCATGTTGTCCTGGGTCTGGCCGTAGATGCCGTGCTGGGGTCCGAAGAGCGCTGAGAGCCTGAACGTTTTCGCGCCATGGAAAATGTTCACTGCATGGTCAAGTTTGCGGTTCACTGACGCAGGATGGGACAGGAGTCCGACGCGCGCCTTCCTGAGTTCCTTTGGCCAGAGCTGTTCGACCTTGTCCAGTCCGGTGAGTATCTGTTTTTTCCGCGATGGCATGGCCGGATTATAGAGGGTTGCCCCTGTCATGGCAACAGGAAAGTTGCGGCTCACGCAGCGGTTGAAAATATCCGCCGTCTCATCTATAATAAGCGCCATGGAATACAAGGTGGTGGAAACGAGCTCGGTGACGGAAGATGAGCTTGAACGCATCGTGAACGAATGGACCGGGAAGGGGTATGTCTTTGAGAGCATCCAGTTCGTAAAGGCCGATTCTTCCCGCAGGCCCGTGATGGCCTTTCTTTTTTTTACGAAGAACAGCAAAGCATGAGGTCTCTTCGCGGTCAAAGCGAGGCGTGCCGGCAGTCCGGCTTCTTGAAAACGATAGCGGGCGTGCAGGACCCCTGCGTCTATTGTATTGCCGAGGACGGCGTATGATCCGTCAAGGTCGCTGCAGGACACTCAAGCTTCCGGGTATTATTACCATCGTTAGCGATTGACATCCCCATTCGGGAAGGGTATAATTTTCTTAGAAAATTCAAGGAATCTCAATGAGTTTCCCATTTCCCCAGGAGGCGCTTCAATGAGATCATTCCGGCTGCCCATACGTCTTCTTGTCATGCTTTCGATCTTCGCTATTCTGTTCGCAGGAATGGCGTCTCCGTCCGAGGCCAGGATGAAAGGCCCCAAGTACCGCCTTGCCGTCGTGGAGTTCCGCGACGAGTTCTCGGGCGTCGCCACCACTGCAGGGGGCACAGCCAATTACTGGCA
>MHDZ01000045.1:21185-23590 GCA_001805055.1 Nitrospirae bacterium GWC2_57_13 | reverse complement strand
CGATCCGGAACTGATGCTTGCGCTTGCCCTGCAAGAGCCCGTACAGTGGCGTCGGCAGGTCGTCCAGTTCGATGCGCTCACCGCGATAAAAAGACTTCAGTTGACCCGATTTGAAATCGCGAAGCACCTCTGGCCAGACCGATTCAGCTTCGCCGATCACCACGGCATCGCCATGCGATTTCGCCTCCTCCGGCATGGCCGAGGCATGCATGCCGCCGAAGACCACCTTGATCCCCCGGGCCCTTAATTTCTCGGCGATCCGATAGCCGGGAACGGCAGTGGGTGTCAGGAGGCTGATTGCGGCAAGATCGCACTCAAGCGTGTCAAAAGCACCGGGCATGGCGCTGGCGCTGATCAGTTCGATCTCAATAGCCGGGTCCGCCCTGCGGGTCAGCGCAGCCAGATACTCAAGGATCGGCGGCGCTACCGGCGTCCAGCCGAAGGGCAGCGGCGGTTTGATAATGCAAAGTTTCATTTCTAATAATCAGCTTTCAGTAGTCAGTGATCAGGGGACAGCGTTCAGGTGTCAGGTATCAGTGATCAACTATCAGGGATCAGCAATCAGTAATCAGCTATCAACTATCAACTAAAACGCTGACTGCTGACTGCCTAGAGCTGCTCACTCATTTATTATCAGCTCTCAGCTTTTGCATAAACGCCGTCAGCATCTTTTTTACTTCGACAACATCTCCTGCAAGCTTATCGTGATCAGACTGGACTATCACGGGCAAGCAGCAGTAAATACTCAAGTTCGCTCGCTGACCCGGTCGCTATCTGAAGGAACCGGGCAAAATCAGCGTTACCGTTCCTGCAGCAGCCTTCGGCAATATTTGCAGATATGGAAACAGCGGCACGACGGATCTGGCTTGTCAATCCATACAGTTCCTCTATAGGAAAAGACGCGGTAACGCCATACACCGCCACCGTCAAGAGATGACTTTTCTGCCAAACCTGCAATTCCCGAAAGTCACGCATGGGAAGTCCCATTTCAGGCTTCAGCCGTCAGCAGTCATTCAGAATCGCTGATAGCAATCTTCTGACTGCTGATGCCTGACCTCTGAGTGCTGACAGCTGATCGCTGATCGCTTCCGCGATCAGTGTTCTATCCTGAACCCGCTATGAAACGTCTCCACCGTGAAAGGAATGCCCCAATAACTGATGATCATCGCGATAAGTGCGACCAGCGCATACACGGCTAGCCTCTTTCCGCGCCAGCCGAAGGTGATGCGCAGATGCAGGTAGATCCCGTAGGTAAGCCAGGAGATGAGCGACCAGACCTCCACGGGGTCCCAGTTCCAGTAACTCCCTTTTACCTGATCGGCCCAGAACGCACCGGTCACGATCATCAATCCATAGAGGATGAACCCGCCGGCCACGAAGCGATAGCTCAGGTTATCGATCGTCTGCAGATCAGGCAGTCGCTCATAAACGCCGCCGGAATATTTCTCCTTGAGCAGATACAGCAGCCCCAGGCCCGCCGCGGTCAGGACCGCGCCGAACCCGGTCGCCGCCCCGATGATGTGCGCCCAGATCCAGCCGCTCTGCAGGGCTGGAACAAGCTGACTCGCAGCATCCTTGTAGAGCGCGCCTGCCCAGCCCATCAGGACGAAAGCCACCGGCATGACCAGCACGCCCAGGGGCCGCACCTTTTTATTGCTGAACTCGAAGCTCAGGAAGATCAGGACAGCGCAGAAAATGCCGAAGGTTATGGACTCGGAGATCGTAATAAAAGGGCTGACGCCGGTCGCCATCCAACGGACCGCGATCACCAGGACATGGGGTATGAACCCTGCAATCGCGCTGTACAGGCCGACCGAAAAGAGCTTCTCATGCTTCGATATAAGGCCGAAGATGTAGCTGCTCGCGCTCAAGCCGTACAATCCAACAACGACCCAAAACAACATCATCTCGTTTTTCATTAAATCACCTCGTCGTATAAGTTGTCAGCTATCAGTGATCAGTTCTTAGCTAACAGCTGAACACTGACTGCTGTTTCTAAACGCCGCTTCTTCTCATCCTCCCGATAAACGTGAGAATCATCCCTCCGAGCCCCACCCAGAGGCTCACGAGCACAATCAGCTTCCCTGGTTCGTAGCGAACGTTCATCCCGACCCAGTAGCGGACCTCCTTGACCGACAGGTAATAATCACCCGTTTTGACCTTTTTCCCGATTGGCGCCCTGCCTTCCGCCATGGGTTTTATTCTATCACCGACCGCCCGGTCAAGCTGCCAGACCTGAAACACGGCGTCCCCCGCCCCCTCCTTAAGAAAGGCGGGATGATAGGCCGCCTGAAGAGAGAAAAGAGGGTTGAGCGGGTCCTGGGGAAAGGGAAAACTTCCCGGGCCCTCCTTTGTTCCGGTCGTGTAGAGGTATCGATCGCCCTTCTGCTTCAGGCTCTGGAGCG
>MHDZ01000045.1:20982-21144 GCA_001805055.1 Nitrospirae bacterium GWC2_57_13 | reverse complement strand
AGAAGAATCAGCAGGGAATACCCCTCCTTGTCGCGGAAATAACTGAACCCATTATGATCAAGCTTGTGCGTGATGTAGATGATTCCCTGCTTTTTCGAGTACCCCTCGCCGACGGCAACCTCGTATGCAACTCGCTTATCCGCGCCGCCTGTTTTGTAGCCT
>MHDZ01000045.1:0-20935 GCA_001805055.1 Nitrospirae bacterium GWC2_57_13 | reverse complement strand
CGGGCTCGCCGCTCGGAAGGGTCTCCCCTTCCGTGAGCCGTATCAGCCCCCGGAAATAGAACTGGCTGTTATATATTATCCCCACCAACATGGCGACGAAGCTCAGATGGAACAGGATCATGCCGAGGGAGATCAGTGTCACCTTCCTGCCCCAGATCCTGCTGAAAAAGCAGAAAGCAACATTCACGACCAGCAGCACGAGTATTGCATTGAACCAAAGCGTTGAAAAGATCAGTGCCCAGGCCTTCTCACCGCGGATGATCGTAACACCGATCACGCAGCAGATCAGGATGATGATCAGCAGCGCCAAAGCGAGCTTCACGGAAGCCAGGAACTGGTAAGCCTTCCTTAAGAATGCACTCACTGGTGATTTCGGGTATTCGGCTTTTAGAACAGGCCTTATTTTCATGCAATCAAATCCAACTGCGCGTGCCTTCTCCAGCTACAATGCGATCCTGCATATCGGTACGCCGTCATACTATCATGGCGAACCTGTTGCCTGCAAACGAAATATTGCAGGCTATGCCGGGCTGACTGAAATGACTGACCGCTGAGACCAATCACAGCTTTTCCACCTTCCAGATAAGTTTATTCCCGTCCTTCACGCCATAGGCGACCGACTTCCCGTCAGCGGTAAACACCGGCTGAAACACCTGCTCATAGCTTGGTTGCTGCGTGATAGTCTTGCCGCGCGTGTCCGCCACCACCACAAAGCGCTTACCGTCCTTCCGTGCCCGGTAAACAAGGAACTTTTCGTCAGGACTAAAAATTGGTGAAACCACCATGTCGAATGCCGGGCCCTCCTTGCCATTTACCACAATAAATACTTTATTCCTCTTTTTTGCCACACAGACATGACTGCTTGCATCTTTGCTGTAGATCAGATGTGTTATCTCCTCATATACCTTCCCCTTTGTTGACTTATTGCGTTCAGATTGATATAGGTAGGAACCATCATGAGAGTTCATAATCAAGACCGCAGCATCCTTGTCCGGACGAGCAGTGAGATGCTCGATCATGTCTGCATTCGGGATCTCCACTTCCGTTCCATGCATCACCAGATAACGCTTTTTTGCTCGTTCAGCTATGTATACAATGGCATCGCTGGCCTCTATGAATACATATCGAATGATATGGTCATACAGTGAGCTATACTTAACATCGTCAAGTCTGCCCACATCACATATTGCCAGCCTCTGTTTTCCTTTTTTTTCTTCGATAAACGCCATCATGGTTTTTTCTTTATTGAACCCAAGATTCTTGCCCTGAACATTAATAACGCTTAGTTGCTTTAAGGTAAGACTGCTGACGGCAACCCGATAGATATTGCCGTTATGCTCCGTGCTTTCGACTGTGATGATGTTCTTAGAGTCGCTGCTAAAGAACTTATCATGGTAAAAATAGTCTGGTTGGCCCTGAAGATACTTGTCTTCATCTATAATGATACGCCAACTATTGTCAACACGGGATTCATACGCCACATGCCTGCTGTCGGGGCTGAAAACGGGACTGCCGATTTCTCCCTCAGCCGGATATTCCTTTTCATCGATCACTATGCGCCATTTATCACCGTCAAAAGCATTGTATGCTACTCTCCGTCCGTCGGGACTGATTATCATGGTACCAATGGATTGATAGAACTTTCCCGTTTTACCGTTGAGCACGACACGGACCTTGCCCGCCGATTCCTGCACAAAGGCGACACCCTCCCCCTGGGCGCTGAAATCTATCTGGAACAGATTCTGGGTGTCATCAGGAATAACCGACAGAACTCGGCCCTCCGCCACTTTCTTTTCGGGCGCAGTCGAAACTGTATTGCTCGTGGTTTCCTGCCGGCACCCGATAAGTAAAATAGCACCTAGAGTTGCTCCAGCACCAATCAGTACAAACACCTTAGCAGCAAACCTTCTCATTACTCAATCACTCCCTCATGCAAATCGCGGTTCCCAAAATTCATAAAAAAGCCCCACCCTTTCGGGCGGGGCTTTGATTGTCACTATAATGTCACTATTTTATTGGCTGCTAATATGCGCCGCCAGGCGTATATGTTTCACCACCGTACGTCATATTGTCGTCACAAATACTACCACCAGCACCCCCGCCGCAGGTAGCGGTACCAGCAGGCACCGTTGCGCCAGATAAGGGCTTCCATCCCGTCAAGTGCATCCTAAAGAATGCATATGGCTTGCTGTTCGAGTTGCCCCATACCGAACCGGGCACGCCGGCAGTCCTGTCATCAAATCCATGGACATCCTCAGCACGCAAGGGGCGCGCAGTGCTCGTCGCCAGATCCGTTCCGCCTGACGGGCCATAGGAATGGCATATCGAACAATTACCGAAGTTATTATTCATCGAGCTGCCGCCGCCGGTACCATACGCCGAGCCTGTACCATGATTGTCAGCAGCGGTCGAGCTGTAAGCCGTCGCGTGGCAATTAAGACACAGATTCGTCGAAGCTGTAGATCCAGCCGCACGTATTGTACCGCGAAGCGTGGCTGCGGCGCCATGGGCCGTTACGGTGAGCGTCTGGACGCCTGACGCACCGTTGGGCGCATGACAGTCCCAGCAGGAGACCACGTAGCCGAACTGGGTATTGTTGCCGGTCGTTTTGGTCATGTTCCACGGCGCCACCATCCTGGTCCCCTGCGTATAGCTGTTGTTCCCCCTTCCCCGCACAGGATGGTAGGAAGCGTTCGTTGTGATAAAGCTTTTGTTGACGTCGACAACATTGCCCTGTCCGTTGCTGTCGAACGGCGCTACGTGACCGGTAATGGCGACAGCAAACGGCTGGAGAGCGGAACCGCCCGGCACCCGCGCCGCCGTGCTCAGTGCGCCGTTATTATCATGACACTTGAGACACTGATTAATCTGTATTGCGGTAACAACCTGCCATGCGGCATCGTTCTCAAGGCGTACGCCAAGGTCACGACTGAACCGGACAAATGACAACGGCGTTGCGGTGGGAGAATAGCTGCCTGCTCCATTATGAGGCGTTGTTTGGTTCCAGGTGCCGTTGCTTTCCGTAAACGTCACTCCCAAAATCTGCGAACCGGTGTCAGGGTCGCGCAGTTCGATATTTCCGTTCCCATGAAACGCGAAATCCGCGTTTCCTGTGTCCATTTTTCCTTCCATATGACAGACGATGCAGTCGTACTTGGAAACCACCGTGTTCGCGGGAACGCCTCCCGCCGTTGAACGCTTGTGGCTCCAAGCGTACTTAAATTCCGGGACTATAGCTCTTCTCTGAGTAACTGCGGCATCAAGCGACTGAGCCACTGGAGAAGCGACTACAGCATTATGGCATGTGGTACAGTCCTCGTTTCCAACACCCCATTGTAAAGTAGTCCCTCCTCCGTGGCAGCTGTTCGTAGAACAGGTGCCCGTTGTCGGGTTGTTCGTCTGGACAAAACTGTTCCCCCTGTTGTATGAACCGCCTGCAATGGTCGACCGCATCACAATATTCCCATCTCGATGACTGAAGTCCGCGCTGGTCGTGGTGGCCGGCGCAATGTGGCAAGTCGAGCACGCAACAGCATGTTCCTGATGATCGCCAACCACTGCTCCCGTCGCACCGCTCCGGGCGCCGTCGTAGGGCGGATAATTGTGGCAGGAACTGCAGGAATACAATTGCCCGGTCGGGACCACCGTCAGCGTTGCGGAGCTTGTATCATCGACCGAGAAGTAGTCCGCTGCCGCAGTTACCGCGGTAACAGTGCCGGTCAAGGTCTGCCCGGTTGTGGGTGCAGCAACAATATCATACGTGACGATGTAATTCTGCGGCGTAGTAGTCACGGCTTCCGAAAGGCCGGTAAAGTTGGCGGTTGCACCGGAAAAGGTGGCGCTGCCGACAAGCGTGTCCGTGCCCGATTCATAGGCCCCTATGACGCCGTTGTCCGCGTAAATCTTCACCGAAGACACATTCGCAGTATTCGTACCCGTGACCGTTATCGCCGAAACCACGGCGGTGCTTTTGTCAACGACCATCGTGAAGCCGTCAACGGCTCGGTTCGCAGCACTCTTAATAACTTCGGCATTGACCGGATTCGTACCATCACCCACCGTAAGCGTCTTAAAAAAATCCTGGCTGAACTCAAACCAGCCGGTAAGTGTTGTCTCATCGCCTGCCACCGCAAGATCGCCACCCGTACCGCCGTACCACAGAGTGCTGGTATAGCTGGTAGTAACAGCATTTCGAGCAATGTAGCCGACTTCGATCACGATCCTGTCGTTGTCCAGGGCAGTCACGGCGGTAAGGGTTTTCGCGCCCTGCGTGCCCCATCCCTGGGCTGTTGTTGGAAATTCATTCGTGGTGTTCTCTGCGCTATTCGCGAGCAGCGTACCCCTCACAGTGGCGCCGTTATTGCTCACTACGTACGCATGAACAGCCCAGTAGTCATTTGCCGCGGTGTTACTCTCTAGCGCGCCGATGACCCAATTAAGGGTAGAGCCAGCGGCTATCGTCTGGCCAGGTATCGGTTCGCTCACGAACTTTAACACCATGACGTCATAGGTGTTGGTTGCGTTCGTCTCCGCGACGCCACGGCTTGTTATCGCGCCCGACTTGGTCCGGCTCATTACAAGGGTCGGAGCACCGGTCACAGAACTCCATGCGCCCTGGTTGGTAGTCGTTACGCCGGATGTGGCATTCTGCAGATATAACCGCGTCGGGGCAGCGCCGACATCGGTCGCTATGACCAATCCTGCGATGAAGATCAGTACTCGACTGACTCGCGCCAGCCATCCTGATGAATTTATCGTTTTCATAATATTCATTATCATACTGACCTCACCGTTAGGATTTAATATACTCTTCATCATACCATTCCGCATAGTCACTTGTCACCCCCCCTAGTAGGCCGACCACACCGGGGTTGCCTTGAAGTGACAGCTGATGTTCGAACAGGTCTTCGGATTCACGCTCGATGACTGGCCGACAACGCCATTGTAGAGCGGATTGATCGCGCCGAACCTGAAGTCAAAGCCGGCCGCGCCGCCTTCTTTGTACGTCCCGTCACCGAAATTGATCGAACGGGTGCCGCCGCCACTGGTACTATGGTTCGCACCGGTGTTCGTATGGCAGGTTCCGCAAACCGCCGCAGCCGCGCCAGTCCCGAAGGTATCGGCATTCGGGTCGAGCGTCACGGCGGGGAATCGCGCCTTGATATGGTCGATATGCTTCGCATGAGCGCCCCAGCCTTCGACCGCGATCGGTGTCGGGGCCTTGCCCCAGGCGCCGGCATTCGTGTCATAGTCGTGGCAGCCATTGCAGCCGCCGCCTTTGAAGGCCTCGCCGTTATAGGTTGTATCGGGGCTGTGCTTGTGGCACTGCGTACAGACCGTGCCTGAGTTATGGCCGTCGGCGGTATACGGCGCAGTGTTGTACCAGTGGACCATCTTGTTCGGATCCGCCGCCTTGTAGGTATGGCAGACCTGGCAGACGCCGTTGCCCGTCGTGCTGTTCGCGTAATCTGATCCTGCCGTACGGGCCGAGAACACCACCGCAGTCGCCGTGCTGGTCGTCGGCGCGCCGGTGGTCACATTCGAGGCCTGCGCCGGATTTCTATGGATCATGGCTATCGGGCCGCTGCCCGAGGTGCGGTCGCCGTGCGGATCATGGCAGTCCCAGCAGAACTGGCCGCTGTTCAGGCTCGCAGAGTGCTGGCTGCCGTAATGGTATTTGTCCACCTTCTTGGTGGCGGTTTTGTTCGCATAGACCGTGCCCGCGCCGTCAGGATCCAGGCCGATTCCGTCCGTGTCATGGCAGACGAGACAAGCGCCGTTCTTACCCCAGGTCGCATGGGTGAAGTTCCGCAGCCGGAAGACATTTGTTGCATCACCGTGCGGCACGCCGGTTTTATCGTGGCAGTAGAGGCAGGCATCGCCTGTACCGGCGGCTCCCGGCAGATTCGCGGCGGGATTCACCGTTACCTCATAGGTGCCTGCGGTCTTCCCATGGCCTGAATAGCTCCATTCAGTCGAATCGATCCGCGCGGCAGTGCCCGTGAAATTGCTCCACGTATAATCGTCCAGATCACCCGCGCCGAGATGGCAGTTGCTGCAGGTCTGGGAGGGGCCGCCCCACTGGGGCGTTCCCGCGCCATGGCAGGAAATAGTCGAGCAGGTTTTGCTGGTCGTGTTGTAATTGTCGGAATTCGTCCCGCCGTTCTGGTCGATGGCGGCTGCGAAGTTCACGTTCTTCGCCTGGTTAATGTGCAGCGTTGAGCCGGCCTTGATCACTGTGCCCGTCGTGGTCGTGTCGGTGTGACAATTGGCGCAGTCCGGCGCGCCTCCCACATGGGCGCTGTGGCTGTTCGCCGATACCGATCCGGCGGCGCCCGTTGTATAATCAGGCGCACCGCTTGTCGTGGTCCGGCCGTGACAGCCGTTGCAGACCGTGATCCATGCCGCGTCTCCCCAGCCCGGAGTGGTATAGATGCTCGGAGCGCCTCCCGGAAGCTGGCCTGCGGGCGCCGACGTATTGCCGATGCTGTGGCAGTAGGATGTGCTGCAGCTTCCGAAGGAATCTCCCGGGGTCACCGTGCCGCTGTACGATGCGCCGGTGTTCAGGGTCGTAAATGCAACGTTGACTTGCTTGTTCACATGGTTCGTCGGCGTGGCGCCAATGGTTCTGTTCTGGTCCGCAGCCACCGTGGCGCTGTGGCAATTGTCGCAGGTAATGTCCTTGCCGATGACCGACGAGTTGCCGATGTGCTTGCCGTGCTTGCCTGAGGACATGACCAGGATGCCGCCTGTTACCGCGGAGTCGCCGCTGTGGCAGCCTGTACACTCCGTGCCCATCGAGCCGGTCCAGAGGACACTTGAATTCGGAGCGTTGCCCACGTTCGCTCCGGTCGTATAGGGCGCTGCGTTCACGCTGCCCTGGCTGTGGCAATAGATATTCGAACAGGTGTCCGCGCCTGCCGTCTCGTAGGCGGAACCGTCGCTGTTGTTCCCTGAGGTCTGCCATGCCACGTCGTTTACAGAATTGACGTGCTTCGTTTTATCGCCGATGGCCGTATTGCTGCTTGCCGTGGCCTGATGGCACTCGGTGCATCCCATGCTGTACGTCGTCGCGTGTTTGGCATGGGCGTTCGTGGCCGGCGGCGCGCCGTGGCAGAAATTACAGCCCGTTGACACGGCGTTCCATGCCACCGGTGCATAGGTGGGCGCTGAAGCCCCCGGAGCGATACCGGAGCTGTGGCAGTAAACAGTGCTGCACTGGCCGTCGGTGGATATCTTAAGGCCTTTTGAATCCAGGGTATCGTTGGCGTTTACATTCGGCGCATAGGCGGCGTTTTTCTGGTACGAGGCCCCCAGCCAGCTGATATTGAACTGAACATCAGCAAGAAATTCACCGTTTCCTCCGGTGGGATGGCTGATAAGGTCCGGATCATGGCAGGTGCCGCACTGGAACTGGTAGTAACCGGGCTGCGAGGCATTGCCCGTAATCCGTGCCGTGGCATCTCCCGCAATGGTCTCCCAATGCTTGCTATGAACACCGGAAATATTGATCGAGCCCGCCTCGTGGCACGTTGAACAGTTCGCCACCCCGCCCCACTGGGGCGATTCCGTGGTATGACAGCCCGTCACATTGCTGCACGTCCTCGGCGTACCGCCCGCGTTATACGTGGCCGTGGCACCGCCGTGGGAGGAATCGAAGTTCACGTTGATGGCTGCGTTCACGTGCGTGGACGACGCAATGGTCGTGCCGTCAATGGTCGTGTTATTGTGGCAGACAGCGCACCCTGTATTGTTATGCGTTATGCTCAGGTGGCTGTTGGCCCGCGCAGTTCCCTTGTCGGTGGCTTGGTCGGCCATGGTGTAGTCAGGGTAGCCTGTATAGGTCCCCGTAGTCTGGGTCTTGCCGTGGCAGGAAGCGCAGGTGAGCGTGTCGCCCCAGGTGACCGTTGTATAGTGGCTTCCACTGTACACCGCGGGAAGTTGTGCTGTCGGAACATCGGCGGCCTTGCCCGTCGAATGGCAGTAGACCGTGGAACAGGCGCCGGCGTTGTTGTCCGTGGCCAGGGCGCCCACGAGCGCATCAGTCGTATCAAGGTCCACGTCCTTCGTTTTGTTAACGTGGAGCGCCTTGTTCGCAATAGCCGGCTTCGCGGCGCTCGTCGCCGCTGTATTATCCACAGTCAATTCGTGGCACTTGTTGCAGTTATACTGATACACGCCCGAGCTTCCCACGTGCTTGGCATGTGACGATGAGGAAGGCGGGGTCGTTCCATCCGCGCCGTGGCAGTCGCCGCACTCGCCGGTCGTGGTGTTGCCCCAGGTCGGGGCCTGGTTCGGCGCGGGATAGGGCGCAACAGTCGCCGTTCCCTGGCTGTGGCAATAGTTGGTCGAGCAGGTCCCATAGCCCAGCCCAGGTGCATGGTTATTCGGCGATGTCGTTGATCCGGTGTAGGACCCGCCATAGGTCGTATTGAAGGCAATATTGATCAAGTTGTTCACATGATCCGTGGTGCCTGCTCCTGCGTTGGTGTGGCAGTTCAGGCAGGGCATGCTGTAGCCCGAAGAAGCAACGTGCTTCGTGTGGCTGGCCGAAGACATGATAGCGCCGGTGTGCAGAGCGTCAGCCGTCTCGGTGTTGTCTCCATGGCAGCTTCCGCAGATCACGTTGTTCGGCGCTGCGTTCGTCCAGGACGGGGTCTTGTAATCGCCTGCCGTGAGCGCTCCGCCTGATGCGGACTGGACCGTGCTGTGGCAGTAGACAGTGCTGCAGGTCATATTGTTGCTCTTCACCCACGTCGTCGGCGGGGTCGTGGTGGTTGCATTGTAGTTCGCCGTGGTTTGGCCGTCGTACTGCCCACCCTGAACTGCGCCGCTGAAATTATAGAAGCCCATGGTGATGAACAGATCGCCATTGTTATGAGTGGCGCCGGAGCCCGCGCTGTTAAAATGGCAGTCTGCGCATACCAGCTTTGCGTTCGTAATATGCGCGTCATGGGCGCCGGCAAAGGCCGATCCCGTCGTCCCCGGATTGAAGGCCAGCCCGTTCGTGCCGGCCGTGTTCTCGACGGGCGGAAAGCCGTGGCACAGGTTGCAGCCGCCCTGGAACCCGCCTGTATGGGTATGGCAGGACTTGCAATTCTCGCCTGCCTGTGCTGCAGGGTGCGTTGCGCTTTCCAGCACGCCTGTGTTCGTGAAGGACGTGGTCTTCGTGTGACACACCTGACAGACACCGTCCACAACCAGGTCCCTGCCATCCGAGCCGACAGGTACGCCGTCGGCAAAGGACTTTTCATCATGATTCCGGAAAAACTTCACCTGCTTGTTCTGTATATAGTCCTTCACAAGCTTGCCGTAGACGATGGCAAAGGTGACAGTCGGCTTGGCATAGGTCAGGTTGATGCTGCCTGCGCTGGTGTCCACGGTGATAGTATCAGCTGTATTCGAGATGATGCGATAGTTGAACTTCTGATACTTTGTGTTTGGAATCAGCAGCATGTCCTTCCAAATGTCCACAGGCCAAGCGGTTCCGCCGGACTTGGTGATGGAGTTAGCATTCGCTGTCAACACGATGCCCGTGGCGGTAGGATCATAATAATAGACGTCGCCCGATGTCGCATAAGCGCGGTTCTGCATCTGGTAATGGGGATCGTGACAGGTTGTGCACTGCAGGGTAATGTCGCCATACTTGGTGCTGGAATGGGTCTGGACGTCGCCCATGGGAAGGCCCGAGTTGTGGCACTGGCCGCAGAGCCCGCCGCTCTGGCCCTGGTCGCTCCACCAGGTCGCCGGGGGAACGGAGATATGGCAGGTCTGGCAATTGATGCTGATCGTGTTATGCGGACTGTCCACGGCCGCTGCAGGAGGCACTGCGACGAACAGCTGCAGCAGGAGCAGCAGCAGACAGAATGCCGATGCGATCGACCCTCTCATTTTCGCTTTCATGCTCATAGTCCACCTGCCCTTTACCGATGATTGACTGCTCCGGTCCTGCGGTCCCGTCCCCATAGGTGCGCTCTCCCTGCCCCGGCTCATTTCAGCATCCCCAGGCCGACATTCAGGCCCTGCGTGCTGTCGGGAACTATAAAGCTGCCTGACAGGGCGCCTGCGCCTGTATAGATGTTGATGGTTGCATCATGTTTCCCGCCTGATCCGGCTGCTGCTATGATCTCGGCTTTGCCGTCGCTGTCCAGGTCGCCCAAGGCGATGCTGGAAGGATTTTTATCATGGCCCTCGGCCTGGACAAGCACGCCTGCAGGCCTGCCGTCGGAGCCGATGATCTCGATGAGCCTTGAATATTTCTCGATCTCTTTTTCGACCGGGCCCGAACCGCCCTTCTTATACCGTATCCCGAGGAATCTCTTCGCTTTCCCTTCCGTCCGGACCTGCTGGACGCTTTTAGTAACCAGGGTGCGGCTCATGGCGATCTCGGGTGTCCCGTCGCCGTCCAGGTCGCCCGCGGCGATCTCAGGAGCTTCGCCAAAATCGCCTGACAAAGCCCACATCTTCGATGTTGACGCGCCGCTTACTTTGTAAGCCCGCAAACCGCCTTCATCGGCAATGACCACCTCTGCGGCACCGTCAGCGTTAAGGTCGGCGGCGGCAAGGGTAAAGGCGTCTTTCCCGTCCTCGCTCACCAGGGTCCGGCCGTCGGTAAGTGCTGAACCGCTGTAGGCAAGCTGCAGCACCGTGCGGCTCCCCTTCGCTTCATAGCCCACAAGGAGATCAACCTTCCCGTCTGCGTCTACATCACCCGAGGCGATGACAGCGTGCTTTGTGCCTGCTGGAAGTTCGTAGGATGCGAGTTCCGTGCCTGCTGCACTCATAACCTTGACATTGCGCTTGCCGTCCGTAACGATGATCTCGTCAAGTCCATCGTTGTCCAGGTCCGCTGCTGCGACGCGGATATTCTCTGACGACCCGAATGGCTCAAAGAAATTTTCCACGACACCGTCAAGAGCAAGGACCGTTACGTTCTTTTTGTTCTCCCCTGCTGACCCGGCAATGATGCGGGCCTTGCCTGTCTGCTTCACATATTCGCCATGCAGGGCAACCTCTCCACCGGCTGCGAGCGTAAAGGTCTGGGAGGCGACCTTAGCGTATCCGGCCAAATCTTCGAACGCAATGGTGTAGGAGCCCGGCTCGATGGTGTCGCTCACCCACTCTGTGCCTCCTCCATTGTACACGGCCGGACCAGTGAGGGCGAACTTCGCATCAGACAGATTCGAGGTGACCTTCACCTTGCCTGAGTTCAGGACCTGCAGGGCGACGCTGACCGCTGTGGGGCTTGCTTCAGCTCCCGGGGCCGTCACCGTTATGCTTCCCGTATATGCGCCGCCGGCAAGACCCTGGCTGTTCACGCCCACCATCACCGTGCCGGGCGCTGAGCCAGATGCCGGCGTGAGGGTGATCCAGGGCGACGAAGACGCTGCGGTCCAGGTCATAGCGCCGCCGCGGCTGTTCTGGATACTGAGGGACTGTTCAGAAGCGGTCCCGTTCTTCTTCACCGTGAAGGAAAGAGACGCAGGACCCACGGTCAGCAGCGGAGGAGGAGGCGCAACAAGGAGGGTTATCGCTACCGTTTCCGAAACGCCTGACGCGGCAGTGAAAGTGACTGAACCGTTGTACGACCCGGCGGCAAGGCCGGCGCTGTTCACGGCGATGGAGAAGGGTGTGGCTGAGCCCGGCCCTGTCTCCCCGATCACCTGCAGGAACGGGGCGATCCAGTTGGCGCCGGGTGATGCGGCAACGGTCCAGGAGAGCGTTCCGGTGCCGCTGTTCGTGATCGTCACGGACTGGGACGCGGGATTGACGCTGCCCTGGATGGCGCTGAATGCTAGTGATTTCGGCGCGACAGCCATGGCCGTGTAGCCCGGCAGGCCGTACACTTCGATGGACGGTGTATTGGACGAAGCAATGAACAGCCGGCCGTCTTTGCCCACTGCAAGGCCGATAGGGTTCTTCATGGGATTGTCGAGGCTGTAGATGGTCTCTACGGGCGTGCCGTTCGTGTCGAAGACATGGACCACGGACTGCATGCCGTCCGCAATATAGACGCGTCCGCCGGCAACGGCAATGCCCAGTGCCCGCATGATCTTGCCGTCGCCGGTGCCGTACTGGCCGAAGCTTCGCTTGAAATTCCCCTCAAGATCGAAGACCTGGACCCGGGCGCCGGCCGTATCGCCGTTCGTGGGATCGGTGAATATCCCCATGTCCGTCACGTAGACCTCGCCTGCCGCGCCGTCAACAGCAAGATCGACAGGCACGTTGAACTTGCCGTTTGTCTTACCCCAGCCGCCGAAGGCAAAGGCTGACGCGCCGTTCGCATGATATGCCTTCACCTGGTTGGCTTTGGTGTCCACCACATAGACGCGGCCGTCAGGGGCCACGGCAACGGCATTGGGCGTCAGGAACTCGTTGTCGCCTGCGCCGAGCTTGCGGGAAAAGACGAGATCAGCAGTATATACATTCACACTCTTTGTCGCACTGCTCGTGATATAGACCAGGTTCTGGGAGTCCACCACAACGCCGCCAGGGCCCTTCAGGCCGTTCAGTGTACGCACCAGCTCGCCCTGGCGATCGAAGATCAGGAGCCGGTTGCGATCCCGGGGCTCGGTAACATAGAGGTTTCCTTTGGTATCAAGGGCAAGGCGTGTGGGCACATCGGTCTTGGTGATCGCCGACAGCCGGTCTGCGGCGTGAGCGGCCGCGGCAACGAACAGACATGCGCTGATCAGCGCTGCCAGCAGCACTCCGCGTATTTTTCCTTCTGGAGTATGGATCGCCTTCATGTCGCCTCCTTGGCCTTGCATTGTCCCTGGAGCAGCTGTCGATGTTTTTTGCATTCCATGACCTCGTTTCATCAACGCGCTTACTTGATATGGCAGGTCAGGCACATATCACTGCCCGCATTGCTCATCCGCAGAAAGGGAGTCGTTCCCGTAGACTTGCCCTCTTCATGAGGATCGTGGCAGGTGGCGCACTCGAGCTTGCCGACGAAAAGCTTGAGCGGAGCCACCGGCAGCTTCAGCTGCGCCGGGCCGCCTGCGGCGTCGAGGGTGATGAGATTGGTATCGAAAATAAATGAGACCGGGTGATCGTTCGAAAGGTCCTTGGTGAGGTTCGGATTCCTGCTCGGCGGATAGCTCAGGTCTCCGAGCTGGTCACTAGCCGCAGGCATCGAGATCGGTCCGTTCGGTCCGTAGTTGACCACGACATTAATGGCAGAAACTCCGTCATGACAGCTCATGCAGAGCAGGCTCACGCCCGTTGGAGCGGTCGGCACGGTCGCGTCGAGCGTGGAGCTCACCGTGCTGTTGTACATCGTGTAACCAGTGGAGTTGGTGGTCTTGTTCCAGAGCGGAACATCGCTGGCCCCGTGAGGAGTATGGCAGAAGATGCAGACCTCGGTTTCCGTATCCGCTTGAAAGCCCGACGTCCCGCCAATCGAGAAGTCATGCTTGCTGCCGGATACACCGGCATAGGCAATGCCAACAATCAGTATGGAAGCACCTATTATAAGGACTAGCAAAGCTGATTTTTTCATTTCCCCGCTCCCCTTAAAAACCAACGAGTTACATGCTGTTGCAACAGTTCATGACGCTAACGCACCAAGCCAATCAGCACACTTAAATGCAAATGGCATACCTGCGACTAATAACTACAATTATCAATGATATACCAATAAAGAACTCTAAAAGAGCACGACTTCCTGAGTGATTTCGCTCACCAAACTGTTGGTTTATGAGCAACGGCGTAGATGAACTGAGGAAAAACCTGTATAAACCAAAAAATACGAGTCTGAAAGGAACTGGTAGGTTTCTATATGATGATACTGACCTGGACACGTCGGAACCAGATATGCCAGGTCGTCGCGAATGCACGAAGAGATCCATGCTGAGGTTCAGGATTGTCGGCTTTGCAATTCTTAGAGTTACCTTTGTATTGTCTTGGCCTGCCCCGTTAGAAATAACATATTCTAACGGGGTGTACCTTAGTGGCGGATTTTTGTCTCCATGTTTGACGCGTATTTTATTCTTAACTGTTCAAGCTCTGAAAAAAGACAATTGGAACGCATAAAAAACTCGCATCACTTCAGCACGAACCTGAACAGCCGGTACATGAAGACCCCGGCGATCATGCCGAGGAAGGCGCCGAAGGCTGCAAGAAAGCCCATGACAAACGCAAGCATGAGCCCGACGGCGAAGGGGTTCTGGCCGCACCCGGGCCCGAACATCTTGGTCACGTCCCGCTGCGACGCGTCCCACCAGGTCCCTTGGAGCGAGCTGCCGAGCACGACATCCATGGCCAGCGCCGCAGCCAGGCTCGCGAAGGCCCCGAGTATGGAGCCGATGATCACGGCGCGCTTCAACCCCTTCCGTTCCTTGTTGTCCTGTTCTTCAGTCATTGAACCTCCCGGGTAGACAGTATACAGTAGACAGCAAACAGCAGGGAAGGAACGTGATCATCCGGCTTTTATCACGGCGAGCAATCGATGCGGCATCCGTGCAACTTCATCGATACTGCTCAGAACTGCGCCATTGTCCTCAATATAACCGAGGTCCTTTGACAAGATCAGATAATATCTCAGCTCCTCTAATGAACCCTGCGCCACATTATAAAAATGGGCCTTGTCTCGCTGACCGCGCTTTTTGAATCCCTCGACAATATTCGCCGCTATGGAGACCGCAGCCCGTCGCATTTGTGAAATAAGACCGAATTTCTCTTCCGCGGGAAATCCCTTGGCCATCTTGTAGACATCAAGAACGCATATGTGAGCCTTCTGCCATACTTCCAGGTCTTCGAACCTCTCAGCCCTGTTGCGCGTTATCCCTGGCATCTCTTCCCTCCCGGCCTCCCGCTCCTGTCCCCTGTCTGCCGTCTGCAGCCTCCTGTCTACTGTCTACTGTCTACTGCACCTTCAGCAATGCATAAATGACCTTGAAGAGCCGCCAGCCGCCCACAGCGTAGCGCTCCACAAGGTCGGCGGCGGACTGTTCCACGGGCTCGATGTGCATGAAGTGCGACAGCAGCGCGAGCCGCACTTGCCTGCCCTCAGCTACGGCTTCGGCGAGCCTGATGCTTTCCGTATAGGGGATGGAGTAGTCTTCCATGCCGTGGACAATGATGAAATCGGCCTTGATGTCCTTTACGATCTTCGCGGGCGACAGGGCTGCGACGTAGTCACGGAGCGAAGCAGGCAGACGTTCAAAGAGAGGACCGAACTGCTTCGGGTCCGTGTTCGAAAGAAAAGCATAGACCGCCCGGCCCTCAGGGCCCAGGGTGCCTGCCAGGGCCGCGGCAGAGGCAAGCTCATAGCGGTTCCGCCGCTCGATGATCTCCCGGAGCGTCTTGCGGTCCGCTGTGGAGCTTAAAAAATCGAGGTTCTTATAGACGAACATCCAGCGCAGGGCCTCCAGGGGTCGGAGATAGCCGGAGGCGCCGCCATAGTCATAATAGCCTGTCATGAGGAACTGGAGCACAGCGCGCAGGTCGCCGTAGCCGCCGAAGCTCACGACGAGACTGGCGCGGTCGCGGATGCGGCTGTCGGCGGCGGCAAAAAGCAGGGGCCCGACGCCGTAGCTGATGCCCATCATCACGCCGCCGGGCCGCGCGATCTGCAGCCCCGTAAGATACCGATAGCTCCGCACGATGTCCTCCACGTCGGAGCGCCGCATGCGGAGGTCCTTCATGCCCGCGAAATCAGGCACCAGAACGAGGAATCCCGCGCGCGCCAGATTTCCTGCGAGCAGCACGAGCTGGGCATCGTCCTTACCCGTGGGGTTCACACCGTGGACCAGCAGCAGGGGGACCGCGCTTCCCTTGGACCGCGGAACGTAGATATCGGCCTTCAGGTCCCTGCCCCTGGAAGGGATCGAGACGGTCTTGACCGCCGGCGGCGGGATGAACCGCCACATGAGGGCCTTTTCCGGCGGTCGCACGGTGTCCACCAGGATCAGGGCGCTCAGGAAGCCACGCTTGATCTGGCCGGCGAACAGGATGCCGATGATGACCAGTAGGGAGACGAAGATGATCTTCTTCATTGCGGAGTGCGGATTTCGGAATGCGGAATGAAAAACCTCGCCCCTTTCGTAAATTGGTCGAGCATCAATACGAATCTATCAGTCACATTCGCTCGCTCGCTGAACAGACACAGGATCAAGTAATGCTTTGATCTGGAGACACATGGCCGATCCGCGCTCTTTGAGCCCTGCGGATCTCACTATGAAACACGATCATACTAGGGACACCGGGTCGTAAATATTTCCGCACTTCCCACTCGTCCTTCGTATCTCGTCTCGGGTAACGCCGTTCACTCCGCACTCCGCACTCGACATTCCGCATTCTACTTGAGAATCTCCCCTGTCTTGCGCGACCACAGCAGCAGGTCGAGATGGTCCATGTCGATGCCGATCTCATCGGCGAACCGTGCGAGCTTCCGTTCGATGGCGAGATAGCCCTTGCGCGAGCCCGGCTTCAGGCCGCTGCCGATGACCCTCATTTCCCGAAGCGAGTTGATGATGTGCTTGTCCAGGATGGCATAGCCGCGAAAACCCACGTTCCTCAGAAAGTGGCTGGACTCCTTGTACCCGAGCCCCTTGACGGCCTTGTTGGCCGCCAGAAATTCCCGGCGTGCCAGAGGGCAGGAAAAGGAACCGAGCAGCTTTTTGAGGTCCAGGCCGCAGTGCTGCACCAGATATTCCCGTGTATGATGGATATACGACGGCCGGAGGCGCCAGAACCGCACTCGATGCTCCCGGGCGCGCTGCTGCAGCGCAGCCTCGTCGCCGGAGCGCAGAATGTCCCTCAGCGCTTCGATGGTCTTCATGCCCATCTTCGCGCTGCTGCCGGCGGTAAGGATGCAGAAGCAGAGCTCCTCGAAGATCGCCTCGTCTCCCCGGTCATAGACGGCCCGGAACTCGGCCAGCCGCTGCTCGATCAGCGGCCGTTTGGCGCGATAGTCCCGCTTCAGCTCAGCGATGAAGTCTTTTCCAGGCATTATAACCGCCCTTGAGGTTGTACAGGTTCTTGTAACCCATGCCGATCAGCCGTTTGATGGCCCAGATGGAGCGGGTTCCGCTCTGGCAATAGACCACAACCTCTTTATCCTTTTTGAGCTTCTTGACGCGGGTGCCCACTTCCGTCAGCGGAACATGGACCGCTCCGGGAATACGGCCCTGGTCGAATTCCTTGTTGGTCCGTACATCGAGCAGCACAAAGCCCTTTTTCAGCTCCAGTTCCTTTGGTGTGATCTGCTTGATGCCGAGCCTGCTCAAAAAGCCGATCAGTTTGATGATGGCGTAGGCAATGGCCACGCCGATAAGAACTTTTGATGCCGTATCCAAGATTGCAATCCTCCTGTAAGATTAATTACGCATGGGACATAGCGCATGGGGCATGGGGTAAAACGCGCATGGAGCATAGAGCATGGAGTTAAAATATTTGCCCTTTGCTCTCTGCCCTTTGCTCTCTGCTCTCTCTACCCCGCCACAGGCAGTTCCATGATGAACCGCGATCCCTGGGGCTGGTTCTGCTCGGCACGGATCGATCCGTTATGGTCCGAAACCACTCGTTCAACAATGGCGAGCCCCAGACCACCTCCCCGCCCCTTGCTTGAAAAATAGGGTTCAAATATCCGGGAAAGGTCCTCAGGCGCGACGCCCCTGCCCTCGTCAGCGATCTCGATCCGCACCATGCCGTTGCTCTCCAGCCGCGCCGCGGTCCAGATGCGCCCCGTGCCGTTCATGGCTTCGATGGCGTTCTCATAGAGGTTGATGAAGACGCGCTGCATCTGCTCCGCATCGAGCGGAAGGGACGGCAGGTCCTGCGGGACCTCGGTGATAAACTGCACTCCCCGGTGGGCGCTGGCATACAGGTTGACCGCCCGCTCCACCACGGGGCCGAGCGCCTGGGGCCGGGGGTTCGGCCGCGGCATACGCGCGTAGTCGGCGAACTCGTTCAACAGCTTCTTCAGGCCGTCGGCCTGCTCAACGATCGTAAGGCTGCATTCATCGAAGACGCTGTCGAAATCCTTCGCTCCTTCAGCGTATTTCTTGCGCAGCCGTTCGGCGGAAAGCTTGATCGGTGTCAGGGGGTTCTTCACCTCGTGCGCGATCTTTCGCGCCACGTCCTGCCAGGTCTCTGATTTCTGGGCGCGCAGGAGGTCCGTGAGGTCGTCAAAGGTGATCACGGTAACGACGCCCTCGCTGTCCCGGAGCGTCGACACGCGCGTCCTGAGCGTGAGCGTACGGCCCCGGACGGAAACGTTGATCACTTCCTCGGCGCGTCCCTTTTCCTGCTCCAGCCTGCGGAAAAGCGAGCGAAGTGGATCGAGTTCCACAAAGCTGAAGGCGTCGTCGTACCTTTTGCCGAGAACGTCCCCGGCCCCGATGCCGAGAATGCGCGACGCCGCCGGATTCATCGTCGATATCCTGCCCGCGCGGTCCAGGGACACGACGCCCGTATCAATGTTCGAAAGGATCGTCTCCTTATAGGCCCCTTCGCGGGCAATGCGCTCCTGCGACGTTTTGAGCTCCTGCGTCATCCGGTTGAAGGAGTCGACGAGCATGCCTACTTCGTCCTCGGACCGCCCTTCGATCCGGTAGTCCAGGTTCCCCTGGGCCACTGCCTCGGTCCCTTCGGCGAGCTTCCGGATAGGCACCGTGATGCCGGCCGAAACGCGCAGCGCAACCCAGATGGCGGCAAGCAGCAGCGTAAGCGTGACGGCGAGGAATCCCATGCGATAAGAGAACTTGATCAGCTCTTTCCCCTTCAATGCGCTCCGGTATTCCGTATATCCGGCACGGATCTCGCCGGCCTTTACCGTGAGGCTCTGGGCCACGTAGTAGCTGACCGACACGACGCCGTCAACGAGGCCCTCCTCCTCGCCGTAGAGGGGCACCACGGCGCGCACGATCTCCCCCTTCTTCCCCAGGTCCCTCACCAGCGCGGCCTCCTGGGCCGCAAAGGCCTTGGCCACCAGTTCACTGGACGCGGGCACAAAGGAATCGGGCGGGAATGTATCCGTGACGATCGCAAAGGTCCGGCGATTCGGCGAGGTGTACAGCTCCAAGGCGCCCAGGCCGTATTCCTCGACCTTTTTCTGCATATACTCCTTCAGCACCGGCGCTTCAAACCTCGTGAGCAACCGCTCGTCGGTCATCTGGTCGCTGATCTGACGGCCGAAGGACAGCGCCTGGGTCTGCAGTAGATCGTAGTAGGCCTGCGCCACATCAACGGATTCTTTCAGCGAATTCTCCGCCCGGAGGCTGAAAAGGCGTTCGATGCTGCGCGTAAACATGCCGCTGGCGATCACGAACAAAAGGAGGGTGGGTATGAAGGAGAGGCTGACGAAGGCGACAACAAGCTTGGTCCTGAACTTTGCGCCAAGGACGCCCTGCTGCCGCTCCATCGAGAGCTTCCAGAGGCTCCGGGCGCCCATGACGACCACAGCCGACAGCAGCAGAAAGTTCACGAGGTTCAGAATTAAAATGAGGATATTGTCGACCAAGGGCCCTTCAAAACCCCGGAACTTGATCTGGAGCAGCACGGCGACAACAGTAATGATGAGCAGGCCCGCAAGATAGAGGACGCTCTTGAATCCGGCCTGGTGGCTGAAAGGGGCGCTCGTTCTTTCCTTGTCCATAGCAACGGCAGATTACCAGAAAGAACGCATGATTGCAAGGGCGGCATGGATTTATTCTCTTGACAAATAAGAGGTTTCTCGGCTATCTTTAAGCAGATTTGTGCAGTCTTGGGCAGCATCCAGCATGGATTAATGAATCGCTGATCGATTCGCAAGGAGGCAGTTAATGTCCCGATGGCTGCGCCCCATCGCCTGCACCTGCATCACATTCCTCTTCGCGCTCTCTCCGTCGCCATCCCTTTCCCAGGAACAGGAACCGCAGCAGCAGCAACCCGCCCCGGAACCGGCTGTTCAGGACCAGCAGACAGGTACGCTCATCATGCCGGGGCAGGGCTTGGACGCAGAGGGCGCGGAACAGCCTGCTGAACAATCTGCGGCGGAAAAGACCGATACGGCGGCAGCAGGACGGACCAAGGACTCCAAAAACATCTATATCATCGTCAAGGGCGACACGCTCTGGGACATTTCGAACTCATTTCTGAAGGACCCCTTCCTGTGGCCCCTGATCTGGAAAGTCAACCCCTACATCACAAACCCTGACCTGATCTACCCGGGAAACAAGCTCGTGATACCGGACCTGAGCCAGATCGAACGAGCCATGGAGCGGCCGGCAGAACAGGCGACGGAACAAGAAAAGCCAGGAGAACGCGAGGTTGCGGGGCTGCCGAAAGGTCCGGCAAAACCGACGGACAAGGAGCCCGAAGCCGAAGAGCCTCCACCTACACGAAAATTGATCCTGCCTGAGGAGATGCGGGTCCCGATCATCGACAAATACGCCATGGTGAATGCCGGCTTCGTCAACGCCGAGGAGACCGATGACCGGATCGTCGGCTCCCTGGAACCCAAGACCATCTTTGCCTATGACGACATTCTGTACGTGAAAACCCCCTCGCAGGAGGGCGTCGAGCCGGGCGACCGGTTCCTTATC
Source organism: Nitrospirae bacterium GWC2_57_13 (assembly GCA_001805055.1). Lineage (GTDB taxonomy): Bacteria > Nitrospirota > UBA9217 > UBA9217 > UBA9217 > GWC2-57-13. Next base: position 404 of record MHDZ01000045.1, on the reverse strand, counting down.
TACAAGCCCGTCAAACGGGTGCGCCATCCCGACACAGGCAGCACGGTCGGACGGCTCATCAAGGTGCTCGGCATCCTGCAGATCACGGCCAAGGATACCGAGGACGTCATGACAGCCCGCGTCACCCTCTCCTTCGACGCAATTGCGAAGGGCGACCTGATCACGCCCTACCAGGAGCCGACGCTGGTCTATCCCCGCAAGGAAGCGCCGGAACCGAAGGATATTACGGGATTCATCATTGAAGTGGTGGACGGCAGGACCATCAACGCCCAGATCGACATCGTCTACCTCGATCTCGGCACGGCCGACGGCGTTGAGCCCGGCGACCGCTTCACCGTCTACGTGGATTCCCAGCGCAGAGGATTCCCGCGGAAAGTGCTGGGAGAGGTGCAGGTCTTTCTCGT
>MHDZ01000044.1 GCA_001805055.1 Nitrospirae bacterium GWC2_57_13 | reverse complement strand
TATGTTAGCATGTTGTACCCATTTGTACCCCCCTTTGGCAAAGGGGGGCTGGGGGATTTACAGATGAAAGAAAGGCATCACGCGATGAAAGATAACGCCAAAGTTAAACAGTGTAGTCCTGATAAAGGGGGTCCTTCCCGACAGCCTCCACTAGCCTGTTTACGCACCGAAAAAGAAGCGTCCCCGCGCAAAGGAGATCTCCCTCTCAATCGATCAAGTGAAGTGTATCGAACAATTCGTTCCTATCGCCCGGTTGGATGGGAAAATGCTGGGCCAAAAGTTCGCCGCAACGCAGGATACCGTTGCGCATTCCCTCCTCAGGTTTACCGCTTTTAAAACCGCGGATAATTGTGTCACAGAGCGCATTCCAGTCACCCTGGGACAGTTTGGCGTTAATAGTATCGTCGCCGACAACGTGCACCATATGCTCGTAGAGTGAAACGTAGATGAGAATACCGGTAGCCTTTTTGGTGCCACGAATCCTGAGCCGTTGAAAAGTCTCACGGGCGCGACGCGACACTTCCTCCCGCATCTCACGCTTGGCGATCAGGGGTAGCCGCAGCAGCGGGAAACGGCTTGCCAGGGCGATGCCGATAAAAAAGGTAACAATGAGGATCGTCAGCACCATGAGAAGGTTGAGTCTGAATGCCGGAGTCCCACTCCACGCCTGCGCGGAGGAGGCTATACCCTGAAACCAGCCCCAGATACATCCAAGCGCCAGCAGTGAGAGGAAAAAGGCGAACAGGTCTTCCGCCCGGTCGTAACGCCCCGAGGCGCTCGCTACTACCGGAACCACTTCAGCCGATGTCTTTTTTTCCACTTCGCTGATAGCGGCCTCGATGGAACTGATCTCTTTTTTGGTAAACAGTTTTGTCGCACTTTTCATACTAGTCACCATGATCCCGTTGCACCACCGCCGCCGGAAGAACCGCCTCCGAAGCCCCCGCTGCTGCCCGTATTTGAGAGCATGGCTCGGATGATGAAGAAAAGGAAGACACCAAGGGCTGCGAGCAGCACCCAGGCCCACCCGCTACGCCCTGTTTTGAACAGGTTGATGATCATCGCAACCACCAGGATGAGGCCGCCGATCAGCGCGGGCAAGAACCACCATGGGGCCTTGGCTTTGGGCAGTTCGAGACCGCGCGCCATGGCATCCAAACCGCGCACCCCGTCGGCGATTCCTTCCGCGAAATCCCCTCGCTTGAATGCGGGAACGATGAGCTCATCCATCACTTGCTGGGCCTGATAGTCGAATTTCCGCCCCCAGTCGGCCCCTAACTCGATACGCGCCTTACGGTCTCCCTTGGAGATGAGCAGGAGGATGCCGTAGTTGCGATCCTGCCAACCTATGCCCCAGTGGTTAAAGAGTGCGGTCGCGTACTGATCGATGCTGTAGGTCACTGCATCGTGGCTCGCTAACGAAGAAATGGTGACCACATAGAGCGGTATTCTCTCCTCGCCAAGCAGCGCCGCCGCCTTGGTATCAATCCGCTTTCCGGTCTCCGGATTGATTAAACCTGCCGTATCCACATAGTAGTGCTCCGAAGGCGGCTTATCAGGGAAGGTCACCGCGAATGAGCACAGCGGCGCCAAAACCATAAGGAGCGGCAGCAATATGATAGGTATTATTCGTTTCATGATGGGTTTTCTCGTCCTCAAGCGTAACGATGTAATACTCCTGGTTCTCCTGGAACGGAGTAAGAACCAGTTAGTATAGAGATGTATAAATTTAGCATAGATCATATGATCGGTCAAGATTGTTAAATCTTTAGAGTCAAGGTCATTGGTTGAATGTTTAGGGTAAGGTCTTTATCGTCAGCATTAGTGCGCGGTCTCTAGGGTCGGAGTCTCTAGGTTCGAATAGGTCCTGTTTCAAAAACCTACAGTGCTTTCCCTCCAACCCTGCCAAGGCAGGCTCCTAAATACACTTTTAATATCTATTCCCGAGGAACCAAAAGCACATCACCAGGACGGCAAACCGTTAACAGAATATCAAATTGCATGAGCATAAAAAAAGCGGCAGAGAGACGATGTCTCGTCCCGCTGCCGCCTGTACCGATCAGCCAGAATGTAGGTGCTGCTCTCGAGGACTAATGCCCTGCCTTCAAAAAACCGCTTGCCGCGAGGACCAGCACGAGGATCTCAAGGACGCTGATCACAAGATACGCCGTGTCCTTCTTTCTCTTAAGCGTGGGAATGATCGCCGCGTAGCAGACAATGGTCAGGCCTGCCAGGAACGCGATCCCGATAAAATTAAGGTAATCCCCTTTTCCGACGACTTTCAGCCACCCCCAGCCGATGGGCGAGTGCAGGGCCAGGCGAAACTCCGCGGAGCTGAGGCCCCAGTACTTCGGCAGCTCTTTGACTTCCACAAAGCCCGGCAAGATGCCCGACATATAAATGATGAACGTGATGGTAAGAAGCGCAAGACCCATCCACATTCCCCAGTTCAGGATATTGGCATAGATGAGCTGTTCTTCCGATGCCTTTGTTCTGTTTGTGCTCATGACATGACCTCCCAGTCTAAATTCCCAGTCCCTTGAGCAAAGCGCGCACGCCCGCCAGGAGCAGAATGCCGATAACCATCCACTTGATCGCCTTGGGTTTGGCCTTCGCGAGTATTTTGACGCCGACCATGGATCCCAGCATGATGCCGATGATGGAGGGGGCGACGATCATGGGCAGGACCGCGCCGGAATTGATGTAGACCCAGGCTGCCGACGTATCGGTGATGGAAAGAAGGAACTTGCTCGTTGCGACCGAGATCTTGAGCGGCGCACCCATGAGCAGGTTCAGCACCGGGACATTGGCCCAGCCTGCGCCGAGGCCGAACATGCCTGCCATGACGCCGATCACGACGAAGAGCATCAGCCCCTTTGCCGTCTTATGGATCTGCCACTCCACGTCTTTGCCCAGGGACTCCTCGCGGTAGATGCCCATGATGCCGAGGCTCTGGGAGAGAGCGTCCGGCTGCGGCACGTTGGGGAAGTCCGATTTTTTCGCTGAAGCCATAATAACCACGATGAAGATGATGGTCGAACCGAGCAGTATCTGGATGATATTCGTGGGCAGCGCGAGACCGATCATGGCGCCCACGATGGCCGCTGCCGACGCTATGAGCGCGACAGGAATGGCAAGCCTGAGGCTCGCCAGGTTCCTCTTCAGAAGGCCCGGGCCGGCAGCGAGCGCCCCTGCCAGGGCCACGAGAAGGCCGGCTCCTCGTACGAAATCCAGGTGGAAGGGAAAGAATCCGCCCACGATCGGCACAAAAAGCACACCGCCGCCAACGCCGCCCAGCACGGCGAGGATGCCCAGGATAAACGTTACGACGAACAGAATGGCAGGCCAGGCCCACCAGGGCAGGGATGAACCCGGGACCGGCGATACAGGATTCTCTGCTGATGCTCCCGACGACGCAATAGCTGCGCCGACAATAATTACTAGCAGGAGAATAATAAGAACGGAGATGATGACTCGTGCATGTCGTTTAAACATCTAAAGCTCTACCTCCTTCAAAAAAATAAAATGGCCCGCGAATCTCATGCAAGGTAACGCAAAACTCATGTTTCATTCGCTAAGACTGGTCATGTTATTATAATGATGGAGAAGTTGTCAAGAAAAATTTCCGGCAAGGGGCATTTTTATCCATTAAATTATCAGAACGGGCTATAAGATTCACTTATAAAAACGAAAAAAACATTTTTGAATCATCGAAGGATTCGCACAAAAGCTTCTCGCACCATACGGCGCAAAGATTCGTAATCAGCAAGCAGTCTCTCCCCTTCCGGCGCCTGATCATTGCCGTAGCCCATCCTGCGGGCAAGGGGCCGCAGGGCATCTGCATTTCTGCTCATCATATCCGTGGCCTGGTTCGCGACAATGCGCATTCTGCTTTCGAGCGTGCGCAAAAAAACGTGAGCGCGGCTCAGCAGTTGATGATCTTCCGGCACGAGCTGCCCCTGCTTCCTGAGCGTTCGGAGGGCATTATGCGTTCCCTGTGCGCGGACAGCATGATCATCGCGGCCTTGCAACAGCTGCAGATACTGTACGATGAACTCAATGTCCACCAGGCCGCCCGGCCCCTGCTTGATGTTGTACTGTGTTTCCGACTCTTTTCCAAGCTCATCCTCCATCCTGCGGCGCATTGACCGGATCTCTTCTGCAAGTGCTGCCTGCTCGCTCTCCCGGAAGATCAATGGTTGCATGATTTCGCAGAAAGCCCTGGCTGTAGTATCGTCTCCGGCAATGGTGCGGATGTTCAGCATAGCCTGCCGCTCCCAGACCCCGGGTATTGCTGAATAATGGGAACGGAAGGCCTCGATGGTCTGGACGAGAGGGCCCTTGGATCCGCCCGGCCTCAGCCGCGTGTCAATCCGGTAGGCGAAGCCCTCGCGGGTCATTGTCGATAGATAGGAAATTGTCTTCTCCGCGATGCGGCTGCAATACTCAATCGGGGAAAGGCCGGAGGGAGCGACGGCAGCGGTTCCGTCAGGCGCCACGAACAGGAGGTCCAGGTCCGATGCATAGGTCAATTCCCGGCCGCCGAGCTTTCCCACAGCCATCACGGCCAGGCCCGTGCTGCCGGCATCACCTCCGAATCTTCGCGTCGTCTCGGCAGATGCCAGATCGAGCGCTGCACAGACGCAGGCCTCGGCCAGCAGGGACAGGGAGCGTGAGAAGGTCTTCGGCGACGACGCAGCCAGAAGATCGGCCATGCCGATTCTGATCTCCTCGCGCAGCTTGAACCGCCGCAGCAGATCGAGCTTTTCGGCTGCATCAGCGCCCTGGCTCATCAGAGAGGACAATTCGGTCCGAAAGCGGGCCTGTGCTCCTGCAGCCCCGCCCTGAGCGCGGTTCGTGTCGAGCATATCCTGGAACAGAGCCGGACTCCTGACGAGCATTCGCGAAAAATACTCACTGTTCGCGAAGATCGCGATCAGGCTCTTCACGGCCAGCGGGTCCTGCTGGAGAAAGGATTGGAAGGCATCCCAGGAGCCCTGGGCCGCAAGGAAGGATTCCAGGTGGTTCAGGGCCATGTCAGGGTCCGGTGACTGAACGATCTCGGTGAAGAGAACGGGAAAGGTATCACTGAAGACCCTCCGCCCCCGGGGGGTCTGGTGCACAAATGCCCGCCCCTCTCTCAGCAGCATGAGATTGCGATGGGCCCTGGCAGGGTCCTGGAACCCGTACTTCTGGAAAACCGCGATGAGCTCAGTCTCGCTCGTCTGTGGATCGAGCAGCAGCGATGAGTCGTCCTGGCGGCTGACGGGAGGGGCATCTGCCGCCTCCTGCGCAAAGAGACGGTCATAAACGGTCCTGACCTTCCTGGTGTGGTCGGCATAATCGCGCAGCAGGGATTCGGCCTCACTGCCGGCCGTTCGGTAGCCCAAGCGCCGGGCCAGCGCTCGCAGTCCCGGTTCGTCGGAAGGCATGGTCTGTGTCTGGCGGTCGTCAAGGATCTGGATGCGATGCTCCACATTCCGCAGAAAGACATAAGCCTTCGAGAGCTCGGCGTGCTCCTCGTAGGAGATCAACCCCTTCTGGGACAGCCTATGCAGCGCCTTGAGGGTGCTCTTCTCCCGGAGCGCACGGTCGCGGCCCGCGTAGATCAGTTGGAGGGCCTGCACGAGGAACTCGATCTCCCGGATGCCGCCGTATCCCAGCTTGACGTCGCGGAACTCTCTCCCCTTCTGCTGGACGTCACGGTTGATCTTCTGCTTCATCTCCCGTATCTCGGCAATGGCGCTGAAGTCAAGATACTTCCGGAACACGAAGGGAGTGATGCGTACCAGAAACTCCCGTCCGGCGGCTTCGTCGCCCGCCACGGGCCGGGCCTTGAGCAAGGCAGCCCGTTCCCAGGTCTGGCCCCAGGATTCGTAGTAGATCTCGTAACCGCCCAGGCTCTGGGCAAGTGGCCCCTGCCTGCCTTCGGGGCGCAGCCGGAGGTCGACGCGAAACACAAAGCCATCCTCCGTTGTCTCGCCGATCATCGCCGTCAGGCGCTCGGCAGCTTTCACGAAGAACTGGTGCGTGGTGATGCGGCTCTGTGCCGGTACGTTCCCGGCTGACGAGCCCTCGGTCTCGCCGTCAGCGGAATAGACATACATGAGATCAATGTCGGAGCTGAAGTTCAACTCCCGACCGCCCAGTTTTCCCATGGCAAGCACCGCAAATCCTGCTGGCGCAGCGGCAACCTCAGGAAGCGCTTCCAGCGGCCGGCCGTGCTTCTGAACAAGATCGTGCAGCACGCGCTCATTGGCCCGCTGAAGGCAGACCTCGGCAAGGGCTGAAAGATCGCCCACCGTTTCCTGAAGATCCGCCTTTCCCAACAGATCGCGCAGGCCGATCCTGAGCATCTCCTGTTTCCGGAATATCCTGAGAAACGACGCGAACTGACGGTCGTTCTCCGCCCGGGCAAGCATGGCGTCGAGTCGGTCCCTCAGCTTTCGCTGGTCAGCCAGAGCAGAAAAAAAGGCGGGGTCCTCGAAAAACCGCAGCCCCTCCTGGCCAAGAGATACGAGAAAGGTGGAAAGGAACCGGCTGGCGCCGCAGATCGTGATTAGTGCCCGGAGCGTGTCGGGGTTCGTCCTGCACAGGGTGGTGAAAGCTGCGCCGTTGTCCATAGCGTCCACAAAGCGCTCAAGATTGTTCAGCGCCATGTCAGGATCAGCAGCGCTGGCAAGGCCGGACACCAGGGAAGGGAGAAGAGACGAGAACGACTCATTTCCGAGCTTCCTGCGCAGAAGATCCATGTTCTTCTGCGCAGCCGGAGCTTCCATAAGCCCCAGATTCGCGCACTGCTCGGGAGAGAGTATTCTTTCATTGTCAGGAGGCATTTTTTATATTATACTGACATTCGGTTCAGCACACAAGTCTGCTCTCGCGCTGTCGGAGAACGTCATTGGATCTGCGCGACAATAACCGTTGCTATGTCTGCGGCTTGGGGAATCCCACCGGACTGAAGGTCGCCTTCGAGATTGACAAGGCCGGCCGGTCCGTCACGGCATCCTTCGTGCCCCGTGACGACCACCAGGGCTTCGAAGGCATTGTCCACGGCGGCATCCTGTCTGCCCTGCTCGATGAAGCCATGGCAAAGCTCGCCTTCAGCCTGGGCATTCCTGCTGTTACTGCTGAGATCACGGTCACCTTCAAGACGCCCGTTGCTCCCGGAGACGAACTCGTTATCACCGGCAAGCTCGAGAAAGAAACAAAAAAACTGATCGAGGCACAGGCCGCCATCCATCGAGGTACTGTCCTGATCGCCCAGGCACGGGCGAAGCTGTTAACGGTACGCCGGCCCGTATAGAACCTCGGATAAAACCGACATAGTTGAAAAGATAAAGAACACCAGGAGAGCATACCTATGCCGACGTCGGATAAAGAACTCATAGAGCGTATCAAAGCACGCATCAGCAGACCCATGCTGATACGTGAACTGATGAGGCAGCTCCGGATCAAGCCGGAACGGAAACGGGAGCTTAAACGGATCCTGGACGATCTTGTCATGCGCGGCGAGATCGTCAGAACGCGCGGAAACCGGTTCGGCCTGTCCGAGAAGATGGACCTCGAGACGGGCAGATTTCAGGCCCATCCGGCCGGCTACGGATTCGTGATCCCCGAGAAAAAAGGCCGGCCCGACATCTATATCGCCGCGCGAAGCCGTCTCGACGCCATGGACGGCGATACGGTCGTGGTCCGGGTTTCTCCACCTTCCGAACGGAAAAAGGCGCCGGGAAAACGGGAAGGCGTAATTGTCCGCATCCTTGCGCGAGCCCATACAAAGGTCGTCGGCAGCTTCGAGCTCAGCCCCTCCCAGGCCGGCGTCTATGGATTCGTTACGCCGTCGAATCCCAGGATCGCCCACGATGTCATCATCGGTCAGAAGAATGCCGGCGGGGCGAGCGACGGCGACCTTGTCTCCGCAGAGCTTATCTCGTACCCCATGCTCGGCAGGCCCCCGGAAGGCAGGATCATCAGGATCATCGGAAAGCCGGGACAGCCGGGCATTGAGGCGGAGATCGTGATCGAGGAGCACGAGCTCCCGGTAGAATTCCACCCTGCGGCGCTGAAGGAGGCTGAAGCTGTTCCGCAGGAGGTCATGCCTTCCATGAGCCGCGGCCGCCGCGATCTCCGCGACCTTCCCACTGCCACGATCGACGGCGAAACGGCAAAAGACTTCGATGATGCCCTGTCCATCGAAAAGATCCCCACGGGCTACCGTCTCTGGGTGCATATCGCCGATGTGGCGAACTACGTAAAGGAAGGAAGCTATCTCGACCAGGAGGCCTATCGCCGCGGTACGAGCGTCTACCTTCCAGACCGGGCGATCCCCATGCTCCCGACGTCCCTTTCGAACGGGATCTGCAGTCTGAATCCCGGAGTTGACCGCCTCACGCTCACCGCCGAAATGGACTTCACGTCCCAGGGCGTCCTTTCCCGGTACGATCTATACGAGAGCGTGATCCGGAGCAACGAGCGAATGACCTACACGGCCGTCAAGGAGATCCTCGTTGACAGGGACCGGGCGCAACGGCGGCGCTACGCGGCCCTGGCGCCCCAGTTCGAGCTGATGGGCGAACTGATGGAGATCCTCCGGAAGAGGCGTATGAAGCGGGGCAGCATTGATTTCGACCTTCCCGAACCGCAGATCGTACTGGACCTGCAAGGGAAGATCAGCGACATCACCCGCGCCGAACGGAACAGGGCGCACATGATCGTTGAGGAGTTCATGCTCGCCGCGAACGAGACCGTTGCCGCGCACATGGAGGAGCGGGAGATCCCCTGCGTCTACCGCGTCCACGATGAGCCGAAAGAGGATGCAGTTCTGGCGCTGCAGGAATTTCTCTCATCCGTGGGCATTACGCTGGCTGCGGGAAAAAAATTGAAGCCCCTCCATCTCCAGCGCGCCGTGGAGCAGGCAAAAGGGACGCCCCTGGAGGCGGCGGTGAACACCGTTATTCTCCGCGCCATGAAGCAGGCCCGGTACGCCACGGAGAATTCCGGTCATTTCGGACTGGCCGCCGAGACCTACACCCACTTCACCTCGCCCATCCGCCGTTATCCGGACCTGATGGTCCACCGGATCACGAAACAGGCTATACGCGGGCTGGCCGTCAAAGATACTGCAACGGCTGATGATGCCGAAGCCTTCCTGAGCAAGGCGGCCGCTCATTCCTCGCTGCGCGAACGGGTGGCCATGGAGGCGGAGCGGGATGTGGTGACTATGTTGAAGCTCCAGTTCATGAAGGACCGTATCGGTGAATCACACAAGGGCGTCATAACCGGCGTCACGGCCTTCGGGTTCTTCGTACAGCTGAACGCGCTCTTTGTCGAAGGGCTGGTCCACGTCTCATCCCTCACCGACGACTATTATCATTACATCGAAAATCAGCACAGCCTGCGAGGCGAACAGAAAAAAAAGGCCTACCGCATCGGCGACCAGGTCACGGTCCGTGTGGACCGCGTTGACCGGGAACGGAAACGGATCGACTTTACCCTGGCGAAATGACCGGCAACCCGTCCGGAAAAAAGACGCGGCATATTGTTCAACCAGAAAAGACTGCTGCTCGCGCAAGGCCGTAAAAAAAATGAGCATGCCCTGCAGGCTCCCGCTGGAAACGGGACAGGGCATGCTCTCACTCCAGAATTCCTCCACTCCTGCCTGTCGGCCGCAGATTCACCCCATGATGTCTGCCGATGGGCCTTGAAATAACAGGAGGAGGGGCGGTTTGATCTCGAAATAAACGCCGGAGCCATAGCTGCGACGAACGGAACGATGCGGCAAGCTCGAATTGTCAGGAAGGTGTACCCTGATCGTCGTCGGTGAAGGGCAGCACGGCCTCACGATCCTGCTCGGACAAACCCATGCTGTACTGCAGAATGCTCTCCGGGTCGGAGGGGTTGTACACTCTTGCGTAGGGATCATGGTGCAGCAGCTCCCGCGCCTGCGTCATGAGGGACCGGTCGTCGATCCCGATGTTCCGCAGGCTGACGCCCTGAGGCGTGACCGTGAAGAGCCGGAAGGCGCAGGGAAAGGTGACTACGGCAGGATCGGAGACATAGATAATGCCTCCCTCGCGGATCACGCTCGCCGAATGATGGTGGCCGGAGATCGCGAGCCGTACGTTGGGATACCGCGAGATGAGTTCTCGCACTTCCGCGTGGTTCCGGACCATCCAGAGCGACCAGGCAGGCGTCAGGTCCAGGGGGGTCGAGGGGAACAGCAGCTGATGGGTAGCGATGATGATCAGTTTCTTGCTCCTGTTCGCCGATAGTTCGCGTTCCAGCCACCGGAGTCGCGCAGGTGGGGCTAAACCGTAGGATTTTCCGTCGCTCGTGACATCAAATCCGATGAACAGAACGCCTGACGCAGGCTCGAAGGACCAGGAGGAAGACCCCGGGCGGATCCCCCGCCCTCGCCATACCTTCAGATAGTCTTCCTTTCCCAGCCTCGAAACGCCGGGAATCGGACAGACCTCTTCATTGCCGAGCAACATATAGTGCGGTATATCCAGCAGCGACGTCCAGCGATGGAACACGGTGAGCGATTCCCGGTCGTTCGGACCGGCGTGGACCTGGTCGCCGCCGAACAGGAGAAACCGCAGCCGCGGCAGGCGTCCGACCTGACGCAGGGCGTCGATGAAGAGCGGAACGCTCTTCTCCCGGTACTGCCAAGTCCTGTCTCCGTTCACGTCGAGATGCAGATCGGTGATATGAGCAAAACTGAAGGTGGGGATATCAGCGGCTTCGGCAAAGGGAAGGAACAGGTCAGCGGCGAACTGTGCACCGGCGAGACCGATTCCCGCCGTTGCCAGATACCTGAGGAAATCACGTCTTTTCATCTGCACCCCGGAGGATCGAACGGGACGCCCTATGCTCGGTCCCGCTGGTCAAAAACGCTGTGCAAGAAGCAGGAGCGTACAGGACACCCACCTCGCGTCAGCGCTCCTGGAGAAAGGCGCCCTCGCTCATGCGGCAAACCCGCTTCGAACGGAGAGCCAGTTTGTCATTATGGGTCACGATCACAAAGGTGATGCTGCGTTCGGCATTGATCTTTTCCAGCAGTTCATGGACAGCCTCGCCGGTATGGGCGTCGAGATTCCCCGTGGGTTCGTCTGCCAGCACTACATCGGGCTTCAATACCAGCGCCCGGGCAACAGCAACGCGCTGCTGCTCGCCGCCGGAAAGTTCTCCCGGCCGGTGCTGAACGCGCGCAGAGAGGCCAACGTCAGCAAGTAATGAGCGCGCCATTTCCGCTGCCTCGTCCGATCCCAGGCCCCTCACCAGGGCAGGCATCATGACGTTCTCAAGGGCCGTGAATTCCGGCAGCAGGTGATGGAACTGAAAGACGAATCCGACATGTTCGTTCCGGAACCGGGCAATACCCCTGTCGTCCTGCGCGTAGACGTCCATGCCGCCGTAGAGCACCCTCCCCCGGTCCGGCCGTTCGAGGCCTCCCAGCACATGCAGGAAGGTGCTTTTCCCGACCCCTGATGCACCGACAATTGCAAGCATGTCCCCTCGCGGAATGTCGATATCAATGCCGTCCAGAACCTGCAGTGTCTCCGAGCCGCTGACAAAGGCCTTGCCGAGCCCTTCTATGTGAATGAGAGGTTCGATGGCTATTTCGCTCCTGATTTTTCGCTCTGTTTCAGTTTGTCGATGGTCTTTTCTACCGTAGACGCCTTATCTTCGATCTTTTCCTTCATCGTATCGGCCGACTTCCCAACTCCGCCGATCCACTTGCCGGCATCTTTCAGCAGGTCACCGCCGCCGACAAGAATAAAAATAACGACCAGCATCGCGACAAAGATTACCGTAAGCAACAACCGTTTTACTCTCCCTTGTGCCATTGTTTCCTCCTCTGCAGATGGATTATATGGGACAACGCCCGTGCCTGCTCCTGCGTGTGTGTAGAACAACAGGAACGCGGTCGCGGGGCGCAAAAACCGATCATCATGGAAACGGCAATTGGGCAGGGATGAAAGCGGATTTTGAAAATAAAATCGGATAATCAGTCAGAAATCGCCTTCACCCCGAAAGTGATTCTTATTTCGCATCATAAGGATTTTTTCTTTATCCGCAGGTATCGAATTTTATCTGTGTCCAAATACTCTTTTCAGTGTCATTCATATCGCAGCACTTCCACGGGATCCTGCTTTGCCGCCTGCCAGGACGGATACAAGGTCGCCAGGAAGCTGATGCCCAGGGCTGTCAGCGCGATAAACAGCACATCGATCGGCGTGATCGAAAGCGGAAGCCGGCTCACCTGATAGACATCCTTGGGAAGCGAAATGACCCCTGTTCTTGTGATGACGGCCACGATGCCGTAACCAATGGCGGAGCCGATGCCCGTGCCGACCGCGCCGATCACAAGGCCGGCGAACATGAAGATCTTCATGACACTGGCCCCCGAAGCCCCCATGGACTTGAGGATCGCGATCTCGCGGCTCTTCTCCATTACGATCATGGTGAGCGTGCCGATGATGTTGAATGACGCCACGATGATGATGACCACCAGGATAAGCGACATGCCGATCTTTTCGAGCTTAAGTGCGGAAAAAAAGTTCTTGTTCATATCGATCCAGTTCCGCGTGTAGAAGGGGAAGCCCACTTCCGACTGTATCGCTTCTGCTATCTCCCCCGCCCGGTATACCTCGTCGACCTTTACCTGGATGCCGCTTACGCGGCCGGGCATTTCGAAAAATGCCTGCGCCGACGGCAGAGAGATATAGGCGAAACCGGTGTTGTAATCATACATGCCCGCGTCAAAGGTGCCGACGAGCCGGAACTTCTTCATCTTCGGTATCATGCCGAGGGGCGATTCCTCGCCCAGGGGATTGACCATGGTCACCGTATCGCCGATGAGCACGCCAAACTTCCGGGCAAGATCCTCGCCGATCACGATGCCCGGGAGCTGTTTGCTCGAGTCCAGCAGATCCTTGAGCGACCCCTCTTGCATGTTCTTTTCGAGGTCCGTTACAGTGCCTTCCGTTGCTGGATCGATGCCTCGCACGACCACACCCTGAACGCGGTCCCGCGTCGTGAGCATTGCCTGGTTGATGATAAAGGGCGTGGTAGCGACCACATGGGGCACCTTGCCGACCTTTTTCTGCAGTTCCTTTTGTTCCTGCACCCCGCTGCCGGAGAATTCCATGACGACCACGTGGGCGATGGCGGACAGGATCTTCTCCTTAAAGTAACCCTGAAAGCCTGTCATCACCGACAGGGTAATGATAGAGGTTGCGACGCCGATGACGACGCCGGCAATGGAGATGAACGTATTAAGCGAGACGGTCCTGTAGCGCTTCTTGCTCCGCAGATACCGGAGGCTGACGAATATCTCGAAGGGCAATCTCATCCCTTCTCCTTTTTCATCTGCGGGAAGAGGATAACGTCGCGGATCGAGGTTGAGCCAGTCAACAGCATGACCAGGCGATCGATCCCGATTCCCTCGCCGGCCGCCGGCGGCATGCCGTATTCCAGCGCCCTGATGAAGTCCGCATCCATCATGTGGGCCTCGTCGTCTCCCGCTTCCCGCTCGGTGAGCTGTTTCTCAAATCGCTCTTTCTGGTCAACGGGATCATTTAATTCAGAAAAGGCGTTCGCCAGCTCCTTGCCGGCCACAAAAAGCTCGAACCGCTCGACAAAGGCCGGATCATCCTCCCGCTTTTTCGAGAGCGGCGAAATGTCCGTGGGATAATCGGTAATGAACGTTGGCTGTACGATGTTGGGCTCCACCAATGCCTCGAAGAGCTCATTCAGGACCTTGCCGTGGGGCTCGCCGCCTTTCAGGCTGGCTCCGAGCTTCCGGGCCTGGGACCGCGCTTTTTCCGTGTCAGCCAGTACGTCTTCAGATACACCAGCTTCACGCAGAGAGTCGAGAAAGGTGATCCGCTTCCAGGGCGCTGCAAGTTGTATCGTCCTGCCGTTGTACGGCACCTCCGTTGTGCCAAGCACTTCCCGGGCTACGGTACTAACCAGCTCTTCGGTCATGGTGATGAGATCCCGGTAGTCGGCATAGGCCATGTAGAACTCGAGCATGGTGAACTCAGGATTATGCCAGGTAGAGATGCCTTCGTTCCGAAAGTTGCGGTTGATCTCGAAGACCCGCTCGAACCCGCCTACCAGCAACCGCTTGAGGTACAGCTCCGGAGCGATACGAAGATAGAGGTCCATATCAAGGGCGTTGTGGTGTGTTTTGAAGGGACGGGCAGTAGCGCCCCCGGGAACGGTCTGCATCATCGGCGTCTCGACCTCAAGAAAACCACGGGAGTTCAGGAAGTTCCGGACGGACTGGATGATCCGGGAGCGGAGTGTGAAGACCTGACGAACTTCGGGATTGACGATAAGGTCAACGTAGCGCTGCCGGTACCTGATCTCCACGTCCGTCAGGCCGTGCCATTTTTCAGGCAAAGGACGGAGCGATTTTGTGAGCAGGGTGCAACGCTCAACGTCGATGGTCAGTTCGTTGGTCTTGGTCCGAAATAAAAATCCGGTGACGCCGATGATGTCGCCGATGTCAAACTTCCGGAAAAGATCGTATGCAGCGTCGCCAAGGGTGTTCTTCTGAAAATAGAGCTGGATCCTGCCTGACCCGTCCTGGATATGGCTGAAGGATGCCTTGCCAAAACTGCGCATAGCCATGATCCGGCCGGCAACGGTGACGGTGACGCGCTCCTGCTCCAGTGCTTCCTTGGCAGTATTTCCATGGGCCGCATGCAGCGCCTGGGAGTTCGTCGAGCAATCGAACTTGCCGGCAAAGGGCTTTATGCCCATCGAACCGATCTCGCCGAGCTTTTTGAACCGCTGTTGGATCAGTTCGTTGTACTCTTCCATGGACATCCCTTCCTCGCCGTGCGAAATGCGCAGCCTTTTTCAGCGGCGGGATGATTATACTTACCCCCTGCCGGAGCTGTCAAGCTATTCCGTCAGTAGTTTAAGAACTTCAAGATATTTTTCACTCGTTTTTTTCACCACATCGTCGGGCAGGACCGGAGCAGGCGGCTTCTGGTCCCATTGCAGGCCCAGCAGATAGTCACGAACGACCTGTTTGTCAAAGCTTTTCTGAGCGACCCCTTCCCGGTACTCCTTGCGCGGCCAAAACCGGGAAGAATCCGGGGTAAGCACCTCGTCGATCAGGATGACCTCGTCGCCGAGAAGACCGAATTCGAGCTTCGTATCGGCGATGATGATGCCCCGCGGTTCCGCCAGTTCGCAGGCGTGGCGATAAATGGCGAGGGTAAACGTCCGGATCTGCTCGGCCACCGTGCCGCCCACCAGCTTGACGACGGCGTCGAAATCGATGTTTACGTCATGGAGGCCGGCTTCGGCCTTGGTCGACGGGGTGAAAAAGGGCTCCGGCAGGCGCGAGGCTTCAGTCAACCCCTTCGGCAGCGGAATGCCGGAGACCGACCCGGCAGCCCGATACTCCTTCAGGCCCGATCCCGTCAGATATCCGCGGACAATGCATTCGACGGGAAGCGGCTTCGTCTTGCGCACCAGCATGCTCCTGCCCCGAAGCACCTCTTCGTGGGCACGGCACGAGGACGGAAAATCCGCCGGATCGGTCGAGATCAGATGGTTCCGGACGATATGCGCCGTATGGGAAAACCAGTATTTCGAGATCTCCGTCAGCACCCGCCCCTTTTCGGGAATGGCGTTCGGCAGCACTACATCAAAGGCCGATATCCGGTCCGTAGCCACGATCAGCAGTGCTTCGCCGAGATCATAGATATCGCGGACCTTTCCGCGCTTCGGCGACGGCAGACCTTTCAGTTCAGTGGTGGTCACGAGTGGTGTTTTCAACGATTCCCCCTTCTTCTCCGGGCAGATGCTTCAGAATACGAACGCGCGCAATTCGGTTCTTGCGCAATCGCAGGACCGTGAACAGCACGTTCTTGTGTCTGACCTGGTCGCCTTCGGCAGGCAGTCGTCCAAAAAGGCCGAGCACAAAGCCTCCGATGGTCTCGAATTCGTCTTCCGGAAGGTCCAGTTCCAGGACCTCATTCACCTTCCCGATGTCCGTTCTGCCGTCAACAACGTAGCGATGCTCGGCAACCTGGTCGATCTCCCGGAGCTCTTTTTCCTTTTCGTCGCGTATATCCCCGACGATCTCTTCGATCAGGTCCTCCATCGTTACCAGACCGTCGATGCCGCCGTACTCATCACCGACAAGGACAAGATGGATCCTTTTCTCACGCATCTCCTTCAGCAGGACGCTCACATTCTTGTTGGGCGGAACGATATAGGGCTTTCGCATTACCGCATCAAGGTCGAAGGGTCGTTCCGATACATGGAGCGGAAGGATATCTTTCAGATAGACGATCCCGATGATATTGTCGATCGTGCCTGCGAAGACGGGCAGCCGCGAAAAGCCCCTTCTGTTCATGATGCCGAGGATGGCATCAAGGTCGATTCCCGTTTCCATTGCTACGATCTCTGTTCGCGGCACCATTACTTCGCGCACCACCGTATCGGTGAACTTGAAGACGCTGTAGATGAGGTCTTCTTCGGACGGTTCAAAGATGCCGCTCTTGCGGCCTTCACGAATGAGGTATTTCACCTCTTCTTCCGTTACGAAGGCCTGCTCCTGTGCCTTCGGAACGCGCAGTAGTTTCAATACCATGCCGGTCGAGACGGTCAGGACGCGGAGAATGAGATAAAAAACTCGGGACAATGCCTGGACTGGCGCCGATGTCAGAAACGCGATCCGCTCGGAATACCGTATGGCAATGGACTTCGGCACCAGTTCCCCGGCCACGAGGGTAATATACGTGATGGCAGCCACGACGACGCCTACAGCGAGCGGTTCGGCTGCCCGTTGCAGAAATGGCACGGGAAGCGCTCTGAAGAACGGGGTGATCCGCTCGATGGCGATCACACCGCCGAGGGCGGACGCCAGCGTTCCGACGAGCGTGACGCCGATCTGCACGGTGGCGAGGAAGCGCTCCGGCTCCTCCTGGAGCTTCTGCACCCGCCGGGCGGCAGCGCTGCCGGCTTTTGCGAGCTGTCGGACCCTGCTTTTGCGCAGAGAAATAAGCGATATCTCGGACGCGGAGAAGAATCCGTTGATGAGCACGAGGGAGAAGATCAGAAATAGCTCGATGAATAGCATGGTTATACACTTTTGAATAATAACTGCCGGGCCAAAAATAACTTCTGCATATAAAATTAAATCATCTGGATTCGAAACATTTGGACCTTACTTGTTATTTGACGTTTGTGATTTGAAATTTGTTTCTAAGAACCCGTACTCTTTCCATCGTTTTTCGACAAGCTCCTGCACAGTGCGGTCCATGACGATCTCCGCTGGCCAGGAACGGTGGAACCCTTCCCCTTGGCCTTTCCGGGTAGCATCGATGCCCATTTTCCCGCCGAAACCGATCTGCGGACAGGAATGGTCAAGGATATCCAGCGGTCCGTCGGTGATCACGACATCCCGCTGGGGATCCACATGATTCATTACTTTCCAGGCAACTTCGGAATAATCATGGATATTCACGTCTTCGTCACAGACGATGACGAACTTGGACAGCATGAGCATGCCAGTTCCCCAGATCGTATGGATCGCCTTTTTGCCGTGGCCCGGATATCGCTTCCTGATCTTGACTATCACATTGTTATGAAAGACGCCTTCAATGGGCATGTCCATGTCCAGGATGTCCGGCGCAACCATCTGGAGAAGGGGCAGAAAGATCCGCTCCGTCGCCTTCCCCAAATAGGCGTCCTCCTGGGGGGGCCGGCCAACGAGCGTCGCAGGATAGATGGCATCCTTTCGATGGGTAATGGCTGTAACGTGAAAAACCGGATATTCATCGGGCTCTGAATAGTAGCCCGTATGGTCGCCGAAGGGGCCTTCCACCCTCCGTTCACCAGGATCGATGAATCCCTCGAGTACGAATTCCGCCTCGGCAGGAACGCGGATGTCCACGGTCTTACACTGCACGACCTCAAGCGGCTTTTTACGGAGAAAGCCCGCGAAGACATACTCACCGATCACCGGCGGGAGCGGCGCTGTTGACGAATAGATGATCGACGGATCACCGCCGATGGCAACGGCAACTTCCATGCGTTTGCCCGATGCCTCATAATGCTGATAGTGTCGGGCTCCATCCTTGTGCTTGTGCCAGTGCATGCCCGTGGTCTGATGGTCATAGATCTGTATACGATACATGCCAACATTGGTGATCCGCGTATCGGGGTCGACGGTGCATACCATCGGAAGCGTGATAAATCTGCCTCCGTCGCCCGGCCAGCACTGCAGGACTGGAAGACGGGACAGGTCCACGTGCTCGCCGGTGAGGACGACCTCCTGGCAGGGCGCTTTCTTCACGATCTTGGGAAAGAAGCCGGCAAGCTCAGCCAGCTTTGGAAGAGCGCTCAGCTTTTCCATGATGCCTGCGCCAGGGCCAGGGAAAAGATTGGCAGGATCAATGATCTCGCGGATACGCCCTCCGAGTTGATCAAGATCATCAACTTCCAGTGCGAGGCATATCCTTTTGAGAGAGCCGAAGGCGTTGGTGAGGATGGGAAAAGCAGAACCTTTGACGCGTTCAAAAAGAAGCGCTTTATTCGGAGCGCCCTTCTCCTTCGAAATACGATCGGTTATTTCCGCGACCTCAAGCACAGGATCGACTTCTGCTTCGATCCTGATGAGTTCGTCGCTCTTTTCAAGGCGTGCAATAAAATCTCGAAGGTTATCGTAGGCCATGGAACTGCTATAGTATCTGAAATCAAAGGCATTTGCAACAGGAATTACCAGGGCCTACTGCTTTGTCTCGTACTTCTGGAGGCGGTGACGAAATGAACGGAACGTCAGTCTCAGCAGTTTTGCCGCCTCCGTCTTGACGCCCTTGGCTCTTTCAAGGGCCCGATACAAGAGCGTCTTTTCCACCTGCTCCAGGAGCTTTTCCAGGTCCAGGCCTTCTTCAGGGATCTCTGCCGACACAGCGTCAGGAGAGGGCTGCTCCGAAGGGATCGCATCGAAAATGTGTTCAGGGAGTATCATGCTTCCTGACGATAGAATGGCGAGACGCTCTATGGTATTTTCCAACTCGCGTACATTACCAGGCCAGTTGTAATTCATCAGCAGTCTCAGTGACTCGGGGGCAATCTGCTTTTGCACTTTACATCGATCCCCTGAAGCATTAACTTCTTCCGATGCATACTTCAGGAGAAAAAAACCGGTTAGCAGCGGGATATCGTCTCTTCGCTCCCGAAGCGGCGGTATCTGGATCGGGATGACGTTCAAACGGTAATAAAGGTCCTCGCGGAAAGCCCCGCGGGAGACTTCGGCCAGGAGGTCCCTGTTGCTTGCAGAGATCACGCGAACATCGACCTTTATGTCCGCCGTGCCACCAACGCGCTTAAACTCCCGTTCCTGCAGAACGCGGAGCAGTTTGATCTGCAGCGCCGGCGTTGTTGCGCTTATCTCATCGAGAAATATCGTACCGCCATTTGCTGATTCAAAGAGTCCCTGCCGGTTCGCCACCGCCCCCGTAAAGGCGCCCTTCATGGAGCCGAACAGTTCGCTCTCCAGCAGCGTTTCAGGCAGAGCTCCGCAATTGATCGTAACAAAGGGCCGCTCCTTCCTCGAACTGCTGAAGTGGATGGCACGCGCAACCAGTTCTTTTCCCGTGCCGCTCTCCCCCGAAATAAGAACAGTGCTTTTCGTATCCGCGACCTGCCTGATAAGTGAAAAAATCTTCTTCATCGCTTCGCTCTTGCCGATAAAATTATCAAAACCGGCCCGTGACTCCATCTCCCGGCGAAGAAGAATATTCTCTTTCTTTAGATGATGCCTCTCAAGCGCCTTTTGAATGATCAGCTTGATCTCATCAACCTTGAAGGGTTTGGTAATATAATCGTACGCGCCAAGCTTCATGGCCTCAATGGCGGTTTCCGTTGTTGCAAACGCCGTGATCATGATGACGATCGTTTCAGGCGAAATGTCCTTGACCTGCTTGAGGACAGCGATGCCGTCGATATCCGGCATCTTCACGTCGCTGATCACGAGATCGAATATCTCGGACTGCATCCGAGCGAGCGCTTCCTCTCCGTTCTCGGCAATCGAGACGTCATACCCTGTCTTCCTCAGCATGATGGACAGGAAATCCCTCATGCTCTTTTCATCATCAACGACCAGTATCTTATTCATGGCATTCTACTTTCAAGGCATTGCGGGATGTTGCCGCACAGACGCATCATGCGATCCTGCGGCGCTCATTAAAGGAAGTCTGATAGAAATGCTCGACCCCTTTTCCGGCTCGCTTTTTACTGTAAGCGATCCACCGTGCTCATCAATTATTCTGTGTACGATCGCGAGACCAAGCCCTGTTCCTCCCTGCTTCGTGGTAAAGAATGGATCAAATATTTTTTTTTGGCTCTCCTGGCCAATACCCATCCCCGTATCCGCTACCGTGATCACAGCCATATCTTCACCTGCTTCTGAACGCTGCTCAACGGACACTGAAATCTCGCCGCTGTCGGGAATGGCCTGGCATGCATTGATCAGCAAGTTCCAAAAGACTTGCCGCAATCTTCGCGGATCACCCAAGACGATCGCATACTGATCAAGATTGCAAATGATCTTTATGGTTTCTCGAAACTCCCTGCTGTTGCGAAGAAGGGTTACCGTTTCATCAACAAGGGATGAAAGTACTATTTGCTCATCTCCAGCCGGCGTTGGTCGCGCATATTCAAGGAACTCGGTTATGATGGCGTTCAGACGGTCCGTCTCCCGCAGCACGATATCCATCAGACGCCGGTTGTCTCCCTGCACATCAAGCTCAGCCTGCAGCACCTGGATCGAGCCGCTGAGGGATGCAAGAGGATTGCGGATCTCATGGGCAATGCCGGCAGCGAGACTGCCTACCGTAGCGAGGCGGTCCTGACGCCGCACCTGCTCCTCCATCTCAACCAGCCTCGTAATATCCTGAAATACCAGGATAATACCCCGAACAGCGTCCCTGTCATCCCTTAACAGAGAAGCGGTCATTCCAAGGATCGCCCTGCCGTCATCTTTCTTTTTTATCTCGCCTTCAAAATGAAAAGGCTTTTCCTTCAGATCATCTGTATGCCCAAAAAGGTTCTTGATGCTTTCGCCAAAAACTTCCTGCCACATTTGCCTGATCTCACCGTGGCTGTAACCGGTTATCTGCTCGGCGGCGGGATTCCACGAGGAAATTCGTCCATTCAGATCCATGGCGAGAATGCCGCTTCCCACGCTTCTCAGAATATGGTCCTGCAGAACGCGTAAATCATTAAAATCGATGCTCTTCTCCCGGAGTTCCTGTTTCGTCTTTCTCAGGCGTTCCGAGAGGTAGCTGCTCAACAAGGCTACTGTATAAAAAGAAAGTATATTGACGCTGACGAAATAGAGAACCTGCATTGCAGTGAAATTTGAGCTTCGGACAAAAAAGAAGACATTATAATACTGCATGTCAAGCATGCCGCCATAGAAAATGCTCGCCATAGACGCCGATAGATACCCGCCACGTCGATAAAGAATGATGCTTGCAGAGATAATAATCAAATGATACAGGAGAGAAAAACCGCTATCAATACCGCCGGTAAGATGAACCAGAAATGTGACGAGAATGATATCGAACCCGACTTGAATATAGGCGAAAAGAGGTAGGTTCTGCAGTTTATGGGCAAGATACCAATAAATACCGGAAAGAACATAAACTGCAGAAAGAAAATAATACAGATAAAAAATTCCAAAAGAATATATGGCATAGCGTCTTTGAAAAAAAATAAGGCTTCCAAGCAGAAATGAAGATACCAAAATCCTGCTTATCGTCAACCACTTAAGGCGTACATCATATTCCTCTCTTGAAAAAGCCTTCGCCACGTGTATATTATTAGCCCCCCGCCAAAGCTCCCATCTGGAATATGGGCATATACATCGCCACGATCACAAAACCGACGGTAATACCAAGAAAGATCATCAGCATGGGCTCAAGCATTGATGTGAGTGCAGCCACCGCCGCATCAACCTCATCATCGTAAAAATCAGCTATTTTCCCGAGCATATTGTCAAGTGCACCCGTTGCTTCACCTACAGCGATCATCTGCGTAACCATGGGCGGAAACACTTTCGCTTTCGTGAGCGGTTCGGCTAGAGTTTTGCCTTCGCTCACGCTCTGTCGGGTCGTAACAATGGCATCTTCGACGACCTTATTTCCTGCTGTTCGAGCAACGATCAACAGGCCCTCCATGATCGGCACACCACTGGAAATCAATGTGCCAAGAGTTCGAGTAAATTTGGCAACGGAAACCTTCTGAATAAGAACTCCCATAACCGGAATTTTTAAAGCGATTGCATCCGTAATCAGCAACCCCTTCTGAGTCTTTCTCCATTGAGCAAGCCCTACGATAAAAACAACAATGGAAAGCACGCTAATAAGGCCGCCCCAGCCTTTTAAAAAAGCACTAATCACAAGAACGATCCGCGTCGGCAAAGGAAGGACCTGTCCCATTTCTGCAAACATACCTGCAAGCATCGGCACAACAACAACGAGCAGAAGAGATACAACTGCAATGGCAACAAAAAGAATGACGGAAGGATAGATCATGGCGGATTTTATCTGACGCTTAATCTTGCTCAACTTTTCCATATAGGTTGCAAGCCGCTGAAGGATAGTATCCAGAATACCACCGGCTTCGCCGGCAGCAACCATGTTAACATAAAGATTATCAAAAACCTTTGGATGCTTCCTAAGTGCTTCAGCAAATGTCGAGCCGCTCTCCACATCCGACCGAACCTGTATAATGACCTTGGAAAGTCCTGGATTTCCTGACTGACTGCCAAGGATCTCAAGGCATTGTACGAGAGGAAGGCCGGCGTCGATCATGGTCGCCAACTGACGGGTCAGAATAACAATATCTTTATCAGTGATTTGCGATCCGAATTGGAACTTCAGCTCTTTTGGTTTAGCCGATACGCTGATGGGCAGTATATTCTGACGGCGAAGCAGCGTCATCACTTCGTCCTTACTTTTTGCAGCAAGTTCACCCTTTTGGATCGTTCCCTGCCGGTTTTTCCCTTCCCACTTGAACATCGTGGTCGCCATAACATCACCCCTTTGTTTCAGCCTGAGCATTCAACTGCATAAGTCGAAACAACTTTTTTTCAACGATAGTCTTTTGGAGCCATCTGCGGTGTTGCCAGGCCGGCGCGTCCCAGCATCTGAATGAGTTCGTCAGGGACTGATGATCTTCCGATGCATTCTTCATAAGATATCTGCTTTCTGATATACAATTCATAGAGCGACTGGTTCAACGTCTGCATGCCAAACTTGGATTGACCCGTCTGCATGATGGAATAAACCTGATGGATCTTATCTTCACGGATCAGATTCCGTATTGCGGCATTCGGCACCATGATCTCGAGCGCAAGCGCTCTGCCACCGCCGTTCTTAGGAATAAGCTGCTGCGACATAACTCCCTCCAAAACAAAAGACAGTTGTGCCCGTACTTGAGACTGCTGATGCGACGGGAACACATCTATGATGCGGTTCATGGTCTGGGCGGCCGAATTCGTATGTAGAGTGGCGAATGTCAGATGTCCTGTCTCGGCTATGGTGAGGGCAGCTTCGATCGTCTCCAGGTCGCGCATTTCACCGACAAGTACCACGTCAGGGTCCTGTCGAAGAATGTATTTGAGTGCGTCTTTAAATGACTTCGTGTCTGCGTTCACTTCCCGCTGATTCACCAGACATTTCTTGTGCGGATGGAGGTACTCTATGGGATCTTCGATCGTGATGATGTGTTCGGCTCGCTCGCTGTTGATTTTATCAACCATGGAAGCGAGGGTCGTGGACTTACCGCTTCCCGTCGGGCCTGTCACGAGAATGAGGCCTCTTGGCTTATTGCAAAGGTCGGAAACAACATCTGGAAGGCCCAAATCCTGGAATGTCTTGATCTTGAACGGAATGGTCCTGATGGCAGCAGCCACGGCACCGCGCTGGACGAATATATTGGCGCGGAATCGTGAGAGGTTTTTGACACCGAAGGAAAGATCAAGCTCACTATTCTCTTCGAATTTATGCTTTTGGGCGTCTGTAAGAATACTGTAGCACAAGTCCTTGGTCTGCGTCGCGCCGAGCGCCTCCAGGCCTGGAATTGGCCGTATTTTTCCGTCTATCCTTACCGATGGCGGAATACCTGTAGTAATATGCAGGTCAGACGCGCCTTTTTCTATCATATATTTCAACAAATCATGCAGATTAGCCATTACGACTCCTTACACTATCGGTTTCAACGACCGCTATATTGCCGCATCATATTATGCTTCTGACAACAGAACGAATATAATCAATCGGAAAATGTAGACCCTACTACCTCTTCCAATGAAGTCAATCCTTCCTTCACTTTTGACAGACCGCTCATACGAAGCGTTTGCATCCCCGTTTTTATCGATGACTTCTTGATATCAATCGCAGACGCGCCCTGGAGTATCAGCTCCTTGATCTCCTCGTTCACCGGCATCACTTCGTAAAGAGCGACTCGTCCTTTATAGCCAGTATTGTTGCAAGTCGTGCAGCCTTCTCCCCGGTTGCTAACGACGGTCACCGCCTCTTCTTTTGTAAAGCCTGCATCAATAAATATCTGCACAGGCAGTTTTTCTGGCTTCTTGCAGTTCTGGCAGACCTTCCTCACGAGCCGTTGGGCCAGGATAAGGACCACCGATGACGATACGAGAAAAGGCTCGACACCCATGTTCAGAAGACGGTTCACCGTGCTCGGCGCGTCATTTGTATGCAACGTCGAGAGCACGAGATGGCCGGTCAGCGCTGCTTTGACCGCGATTTCCGCCGTCTCATAATCCCGGATCTCTCCAACCATCACGATATCGGGATCCTGCCGCAGGAACGAACGAAGAGCAGCGGCAAAATTCAGGCCGATATCATCCTTCATCTGAACCTGATTGACGCCCATGAGGTTGTACTCGACAGGATCCTCGGCGGTCATGATGTTCACATCGATCGTATTGATCTGCTGCAGCGCTGAATAGAGCGTGGTACTCTTGCCGCTTCCCGTTGGTCCCGTCACAAGGACCATGCCGTAGGGAGAACTGATGGCGTCCATGAAATCCTTCATGGCCTTTGCTTCAAACCCGAGCTTTCTCAGATCGAGCATCAGGTTGCTCTTGTCAAGGATCCGCATGACGATCTTTTCGCCGAAGAGGCAGGGAAGAACCGAAACGCGAAGATCGACTTCCTTGTCTTTTATTTTAAGCTTGATCCTGCCGTCCTGGGGCAGCCGGCGTTCTGCGATATCAAGTTCCGCCATGATCTTGAGGCGCGAGGTGAGCGCCGCGCGAAGCTTCATCGGCGGAGACATGACTTCATATAACGAACCGTCGATCCGATACCGGACCCGGAAGGATTTTTCGTAGGCTTCAATGTGAATATCGCTGGCGCCTTTCTGGACAGCATCGGTCAAAATGAGGTTCACGAGCTTCACGACCGGGGCGTCTTCCACCTCGGCCTTGAGCTTGGCAACGTCGAGCTTCTCCTCATCATCATGGATCACGCCGACCGACTTGTCGTCGACTTCAAGAGCGGTCATCACCTTCTCGATGGCGGTGGTGAGGCTGTAATATTTTCCGATCGCTCCTTTGATCCCACCTTCAGTGGCCACGACGGGTTCGACGTTGTAACCTGTCATGAACTTTACATCATCTATGGCAAAGACATTCGAGGGATCTACCATGGCGATCGTGATCGTGGCGCCCGTGCGATTGATCGGCATAATCTGGTATTTCTGCGCTACATCAGCAGGAATAAGCTTTACGATATTCTGGTCGATATCGAACCTGCTGAGATCCACGTAGGGTACGCCATACTGCTTGCTCAAAAACATCATGAGCTTGTCTTCCGGAACAAAACTCATCTTGACCAGAATAGACCCCAGCCGGCCGCCCTCCCGCTGCTGCATCGCGAGCGCCTGCTTCAGCTGATCTTCCGTGATCAGGCCCGAAGACACCAGCATGGTCCCGAGCCGCCCTGCCATTGCCATTGCCATAATTCTACTCCCTTTTACGTAAACCTAAAGCATTAACACGTTAATTCTACTGCATGGATTCTCTGCTGTCAAGGTTTCAGCAACAGGTAAAAGATTTTTACCTGCGCTGAGGAAGCACTTGTGCAGTAAGCGCCTTTTTCATGACCTCTACGGGTGCCTTTTTCCCTGTCCATATCTCGAAGGCTATCACACCCTGATACAAAAGCATTCCGAGACCACGCAATGTCTTCGCACCCCTTCGTTTCGCGGCAACTAATAATGCCGTTGCCGGAGGATTATATACAAGATCGCTGACAAGATGATTTTTATTGATAAAATTCTTATCCAGTGGCAGGGGATCTTCCTTCTTCAATCCCAGTGGCGTGGCGTTAATGAGGCAGTCAGCTTCATTACAATACCCAACCAGCATCTCAGGGGAAAGCGCGCTGGTTGTGATTCCTGTCTTTTCTGCAATATCCTGTGAAAGGAGCCGGGCTTTAGCCTCATCAACATCCCGCACAGCTATCTGGCGGGCGCCTGCAAGGGCCAAACTGAAACCTATGGCCCTGCCCGCCCCTCCGGAACCGAAGAGCACAAAGCTCTTGCCGCGCGGATCGAATCCCGCTTCATCCCGTAGGGACCGGAGGAAACCCCGTCCGTCCGTCGTATGTCCGACCAGTCGGCCCTCCCTTACCTCGACAGTGTTCACCGTTCCCGTAAGTCGAGCTTCCTCGGAAAGTTCGTCAAGATAGGGTATCACCCGCTCCTTATGCGGCACGGTGACGTTCAACCCCCTGATGCCGAGAGGAATGATCGAGCGAACGGCCTCAGCGAGCCGGTCAGGAGCGACTGCAAAAGGCACATAGCAGGCGTCAAGCCCGAGCTTCTTGAATGCAGCGTTGTGCATTGCCGGAGAGAACGAATGCCCTACAGGGAAACCGAATATTCCATATAGGCTGGTCTTGCCTGAGATCATACTTCTCCTTACGCCAGATGCAGCTGCGCCTACGTCATGAAGCCTGCCTACACTGAAGCGCCTATTCCCTCCCGCACGATCTGCGCGATATCGTGCAGGCTGTCCGCAATTCTGACTTCAGTTCCCAGGATACGAGCCATATCCCCACTAGTCATGCCGTCAAGGAACAACTCCTCGCCTTCCTTGATCGCAGCGGCGGGAAGGACCAAAATGTCGCCGATCTTCCTGTTCTCAAGAGCGGTGACAATATCCTGCCCTGAGAGCAGCCCGCTCACTGTCACGGTCGGGCCGAAGAATCTGTTAACAGCCGTCACCACGTTCATGGTCAGGCCGCGCACCGTACGAAAGACGTTGACGGCACGTTTCAATATAGGGCCGAAGGACCTTCCTGTCACTAGCGTTATCTTCAGAGGATGAATTTTTCTCGGCAGTTTCATGCGCTCGGCCTCATGCAGAAACGCAGCTACCATGCCCACACCATTTTCGATCTGGGGAAAATCCTCATAGGAACGATACGAAGGAAAGCGCTCCCCCGACCTGATATACAGTTCGTCGGAAGCGAACACCAGGTTGGTGCCGAGAGTCCGCTTGAACCGTCTGGCCAGGGACTCGATCTCCCGCACGGCTGCCTGTGCTCTTCTTTTTGAAAAAACGGCAACAGGATAAAGGTCCTGCCTATGGGACGTAATGCCCACGGGAACGACTGCGATCGATGCAACTGAGGGGAAGAGCCCGGCAAGGTCGTTGACGGTCCTGGTAAGATGCGATCCGTCATTGATGCCCGGACAAAGCACGATCTGCGTATGAAACCTGATGCCACCCGCAGCAAGCCGCTCAAGCTCCATGCGGATGTCAGGCGCACGCCTGTTGCCGAGCATGAAACGCCGGAGGTCCGGTTCTGTGGCGTGCACGGAAACATAGAGCGGGCTGAGTCGCTGTTCAAAGATCCTGGCACGTTCCTCTTCAGAGATATTTCCGAGCGTAATATAATTCCCGTAGAGAAAAGATGCCCGATAATCATCATCCTTGACATAGAGGCTTTTCCGGCATCCCGACGGCATCTGATCCACGAAACAGAAAATACAGTTGTTTCGGCACCGTCTGATGCGAAGGGGGCCGAACTCCAAGCCGAGATCATCCTCGAAAGCCTTTGATATATTGAGCGTAACTACGGCGCGGTTCAGTTTTTTGATCGTCAGCGCTACCTGTTCCTCGGCAATAAAAAAACGGTAATCGATGACGTCGCGGATCTCGCGGCCGTCGACCGCCATCACTCCGTCTCCCGGCACGATCCCGAGCGCCGCGGCCATTCCTTCGGGCTCCACACCCTTTACTTCAAGCAATCAAGCAACCTTTTTTGTCGCGAAGAGATATTCCACATAGCCGACGATCTGCGTGCGGGCATCATCGGAAACCTGGCGGAACTTTCTGAGCATCTGTATTTCATCGATGCTCAAGATCTTTTCGAGATAATTTATCTGCTCTTCGGAAAGTGGATATTTCCTCTTGCCGCGACGATACTTTGTCGTTGAGGGGGAGAGAAAGAACCCCTTGACCTCCGACGGCACCTTCTCCTGGTGCGCCGAAAGGATCAATACGGATTTTTCAAGCCCCAGTTTGCCGGCGATCATCATGAGCGTCGTATCTTTGGGAATATGCCCCTTGTTGATTGTCACCCTGAGGAGTTCGGGGCTGATACCCAGGACCTTGGAGGCGTCCTTCAGGTTTTTGAAACCTTTTTTTTCCAGCGCCTGCCGGATCATATCAGCTATTTTCATTGACATCCTCCATAAATAATAAAGGCTCTTCTCCAAGTCGATGACACGATATTGAGCCTTTTTAGATCGGCGGCAGCATACAAGTTAGGATCTTCAGGCGGAGGTACTCTTCA
>MHDZ01000043.1 GCA_001805055.1 Nitrospirae bacterium GWC2_57_13 | reverse complement strand
CCCAAATGGTTCCCCCCGATGCCTTAGCAATATCAGTCTTGCCATCACCATTAAAATCACCAGCCCATATATAATCAGTTGCCTCGTTACCACTCCACTGCAATCGCCACCATTCTTCTTCAACAAAGGAGGTACCAGTAGAACGCAATACTTTGACAAAGGTGGTATATGCCCCCCACAGTGGTCCTACAACATGAAAACTTATAATGTCACTCTTCCCGTCGCCATTGACATCTCCAACCCATGTCCGATACCAAGATATATAGTAATTAGTGGCTGTAGATAGCCAAACTTCCTCGACGAAGGAAGAACCCGTAGATCTCTTCACCCAAACTGGACTATTTAAAGTCGCCTTCGCTGTCGCTATGTCTGTTTTACCATCACCATCAAAGTCTCCAGTCCATGTTAGATTAGCCGGACCCCAATTGGAAGCGGTGGTCGTCCAAGTATTTTCTGCAAAGCTATTCGTATCTGCAGGGGTCGTAAGTTTAAGTGCTGGCAGTGCTGTCCCTCCCGTTATCGTCCCGCTCGCATCCAATGTTGAATCCTTACCGAACTGCTGAACACTTGTTAGAATCGAACGGCCGGTGCTGATACTGTATTGGTCACCGGTTGTACTTGAATCTGTGTCATATACCAGATTATATGCCCGCACTCTGCTTGGGTTGCTGGCTACAGTGGCTACTACATCGATTGACTTAAGTCGGTATGCAGTCTTAACATCGAAGTTTGTAGTATTCATTTTCGGCGCGTCGGTGCGGGATTCACGATAGAACTTCACATAATTTGTCGGCGTATGTAGATCATGCCCTGCATAGTTAACTTGATCAAGATATATTTCACCTTGGTCTTTGATGTACGAGTAGGTCATATAATTGCCATTCGTATCCTGCACTAGACTCAGACACCACTTGAAAACACGCTCTTGATTGTTCGGATCATCCTGTCTATTCTCATAGCTCTCGCCGAACAGATATCGCGTACCGCTTTTGTCCGTCACTTCCCAGGCGAATGGCCCATTCACTGCTGGCACCTTTCTTATTCTATAAAAATCACCTTCTACTTCCGCCCGGTACTCGTCATTGCCAATGTTCATAAGCTTCATTGCGGCTCCGGAAATACGCAACACATAATTATCGCCGCTATAGTTGATCCCGAATTTTGTGCTGCGCTCAATCGAGCCCACTTCGAGCTCCCACCCTACGCCGATCCAGCCGCTGTCATTGCCGCTACGATAAGTAAGCGCAAGGTTCGGCTGCATTCCGTTTCGGCCAGCAGGCACTTCGATTGGAATCGAGTAGCTCATTGTACCGGTGAACAGATCAGGCAACGCCGTAGCGCCAGTTGCAGGTGTTCCATCACCAGACAATGCATAATTATTTAAACCGAAGAGCAGAAGAAGTAAGACAGACTTCATCAGAAGAGAAAAGCTATTAACAAAAAAAGAAGACATTTTTTTCATTTCATTTGCTACAGCCGGTTTTGTACTCATTTTTTTCTCCTTTTTTAGATTACAGGATAAAAACTGGTTTTCTTATATCACGGCTTTATTGCATGGCGATTGCGGGATGCAGCATAAAAAAGCTTGAACAGCAAAATATAGTTAAAATTAGGGAGTTGAGAAATTTTGCAACTACAACCCTTAGTCGGTTCTAAGAAGTGCCAGCACATAAAAAAACAAAAGCCATACCAAAAGAGTCCTATTGCCAGACTAATGCCTTGTTGTATTGACTGTTTTTAATTAAACGTTGAATTTACAGAGGCGCGTAATTAACCGCGTTTGTTCGATGTGAACGAGAATTGCCTTAAATCAGAAATGAAAAATTGCTTAGAAAATAATCGGTGAAAACTTTTTATAGTTGCTCAATTTCTATTTACAGGGGCGGCCGAAGGCCACCCCTGCGAAATCACACTTGTATGGGTCAGCAACTACTAAAACCGATATGATATCTCAAAATCCACGCCTTCTTCCTCGAGGCTGATCTTCGTCATGGTAACTCCGGTCATCTCTTCCTTGAATGCCTTCATATACGCCATGGTCATTTCCCAGTGACGGCCGAATCGATAGGTAAAGCCTCCTGCCACGCGCTGCTTGACAATTGCAGGAAATGCCATATTATTCTCAACCTCAAAAAAATCTGCCTGATCAATAGGTGATGTACTGTAGTTGTAACCTGCACGAAGCACGAATTTCGGAGTTACATCTAGTTGCAAACCGGTGGCGTATACCCATACATCATCCCAACCAAAATCTAACGGCACATCTGCGCCACCAGAAAAGTTACCCTTTAATGTAACTACCTTATACGTATCAGAGTAATTGATCCATTTTACATCAGCGGTCCAGAGCACGGGTCTGCCCAACCGCACTGCTATGCCGAAAGCAGCCTGCTGCGGAAAATCGAGATCCATGGTATAAATACCATCTAAACTGCTTGTATACGCACCATTGACATCTAAAACGTTACTCACATCATCTGCGGTCAATCTCCATCTAAATTTTCCAAAATTTTGTTTTGATGAGTAAGAAGCACCCACACTGAATTCGGGAACCGGCTGATAAATAAATCCTACTGTAGCACCATAGCCCAAAGTCCCCTGCATCTCGCTCAGATCCATGCCAAACTTCGCCGGCAAGAGCCCCATCGTTCCTGAGAACACATTTTTAAAACCAAACGCCTGATAGTCTAAGTTCAAAGCAAGTCCAATTGCGAAATTGCCAGATTTATGTGCTACGGTAGGCGCCATTTTCCAGAACTGATACTGTGACCATATGTGTGCTTTAGAAGAGCCGTCATCAAGCGGTCCTCCAAAAGAACTCTCCATAAACGGTACACGCACCGTATCATAATCTACACCCATTCCCGAAACACCGTACATCCCGCCGCCGAAGAACCAGTCATTCCTGTCATCCATAGCTGCCGTCCAGCCGATGGCAGGCACGAGGTACATATTCGAACCGCCATTGGTCGAACTATCCGGTACGGCTCCATAACCGGAAAATTCTGTTTCCCGTGTAGGAAAAAACGTCTGAAAACTGAAGTCCGTACGGTTGCCGATCATGGCCATGCCGGCGGGATTGCTGACGGAGGTGCTGGCATCATAAGGTGCGGCTGTCGTGGCGCCGCCCATACCCTGCTGATAGGCGCCGATGGCGGAAAGTTGATGGCCGTTCGTCGCCTCCGCGCTTTGCGCGCCGAGAATAAATAATGCGCTGCACAGGAAGCAAAGAAGGAACCTGAACTTGATCATTCTACCCACCCCCGGATACTGCTGTAATGATGACGCAGAACATATTCGTGATCGCATAAAAAAAGACGGCTGGGAGCCGTCTATTTCAGGTGCTTCTCAATAAGCTTTTTTAGCGTATCTTCCAAAATAACAGCTTTTTTATCATCTATGGTCAGAAAGACCATTTGCCTGATCTGCTTTATGGTCTGGAGCAGTGCCTGCTTGTCGGTCGGCGTGCCTTGCAGCTTTTTTACTGCTTCGTCGGCCTGCGCTCCCAGAATGTCAATGACCGCCTGCTTCAACTCGGCCTGAAGCGAATCCTGCGTTTCTTTCTTCGGGACCGCGGCAGTCACCGAGAGATAGTCTTCCTTGACAAGCTTTTCAAGGATCTGCTCGGCATTCGGATAACCGCGCGCTTTTTCGAGCAACTGCTGGCCCGTGGAGGAACAGTCGACCATGACAAGGAACGACCGCTCTTCCATTTTCAGGTTAGTGGGAGTCTTGAGCTCTTCCTTCCCTTTGTCCGTCAGAATGATGATGCCCTGTTTATAATCCATCCACTATTCACCTTTCATGACGATGATGATCCGGTGCACAAGCCGCAGTGTGATCAGCACATACACGGCGCCGAAGAAGAAGATGCATGCAACAATAAGGTCTTTCATTTCCTGGGTCAGCAGCACGAAGAACGGAGTGGTTAGATAACCGATGAAGAAGAACGCCACCAGAGTGGTGATAAGGTTCCAGGTCCTGCCCACCACGCCGCCGGGAACGGAACTTTTGTAATCTATCGCCTTCCAGAGCGCAACGAACATGGTGACTATCGCAAGGCCGCTGATCATGGTAAAAACATCTAATTTAATCATGAACCGTATCCTCCTTGAATTTATGAGCAAATTGTCGCATATAAATATTTTCCTGTCAAGTTTTTTCTGGCTTTTTTTGCCACTTCAGGCAGGGGGGCTGCTGCCGTGAAGGGCACATTCCTCGCCCCGGTGCCGCTCCATGGAGCACCCTTCGCAGGAAAAACCGCCCCGGGTGTTGAGTTCCCGCCGTCTGATAAAGCAGAGATGCTCGGTCACCCTATCAGTGAACAGTTTGCAAAAGATCGTGGGAACATCTAGCCCTTTGCCACGTTTGCCGCCTTCGGCCACTGCGCCTTTGTGTGCCATGCCGTTCCCTCCCTTGCCTTTTTAAAAAAACAGTCTCGGGTAATGCATCTGCTCCCCCCCATCCGGGACAATACTATACGTCTCCAGAGTTGATGGAAAGCCAACCACAGGTACTGCCGTAGACCAAATTCGTGCTGCCATCCACCGTTGCAGACAGGGCCGCACTGCAAACCAAAATAAAAAAGCCTTCCTTGCAGGCACCCCGATAAGCTAAGGTTCCCGGCAAGAAGGCTTCCTGACCTTCTGGATGGTTATATGCCGCCATCGTGAGCGGCTGAAGGCAATCTACCCCTGTAAAAGATCGTTAGTATTACATTGTTTCGATATATGTAAACTAGCAATAACCATGCCTGAAGACAAAGCAAGATAACTACCCGAAAAAAAAGCATTTGCTATCTAAATAATCTGGTGATTGAGTGAATCTGCTCATTCCCTTGATGGATTTCGCTCAGGACTTTTTCTCCCCCAGCAGATCGCTTGCCGTGATGATCGCTTCTGCGAGCTTGCCCATTGGTATGTTGCGGTTCCTGCTCTGCTGCTGGATGCGCTTGAAGGCCTCCGCCTCAGTGATTCTTTCTTTGTCCATAAGGATCCCCTTCGCCTGCTCTACAAGCTTCCGGGTCCTGAGCGCCTCCTTGAGATCACCAACCTCCTGCTGCAGCGTCTGGAGCTGTTTGAACCTCGATCGTGCCAGAACGAGGACTGGCAGAAGATCGCTCTCTGAAACCGGCTTGACGAGATAGGCCGATACGCCTATCTCATTGGCCTTCTCGATGAGGTCCTCCTGGCTGAAGGCGGTCAGGATGACTATCGGAAGAGGTTTCAGGGCAAGTATCTGCCGTGAGGCCTCGAGACCGTCCATGTCGTCCATTTTAATGTCCATCAGCACAAGGTCAGGCGAGAGCTCCAGGGCTTTTTCTACGGCTTCCTTGCCCGTACGCGCCCTGCCCACCACGGTATGGCCGATATTTTCGAGCATTTTTGTAATACTGATCGTGATGAGCGTCTCATCTTCCGCGATCAGTATTTTAAGCGACCCCATCCCCCGCCTCCTCAACTGGATCAACCTGAACCCACCGCGAAAACCGGGCTTATTGTATGCCAGAACACATTGCATGGCAAGCACATTTTCGTCATATTTTCCGTCACCAACCGTGCGCTGCATCTTTTTCGCCTTGCTTTTTGGCGGTGTTTTGTTACAATTGTGCCAATACAGGCCGTCCGCATCATCGCATCTTCATTGACAGTTCACATGGAATGAACAGTATCTTGACCGCCGTTGATGCATTTCTGCGCGGAGATCGGTTCAATTTCTTACTTCTTTTACTCTTAAGGAGGTCGGCCCATGGCCACAAAAGCGAAAAGATCCTCGAAAGCTCGCAAGTCCTCTGCTGTGAAGAAGACGATAAAAAAGAAGGTGGCAAAGAAAAAAACTGCCGTGAAGAAAAAGGCCGCAGCGAAAAAGGCCGTCAAAAAAACCGCAAAAAAGAAGCTCGCGAAGAAAGCGGTAAAAAAGGCCGCATCAGCAAAACCCGCCGCAAGAAAAGCTGCTGCTCCAGCAAGAAAACCCGCAGCGGCCCGGCCCGTTGAAGATAAACCCTTCATGGTCGCCCCGGGCCCCTCACCCAAGGGCATCCCGCCGGTGGAGGAGCCTGCGCCGTCAGAAGAGGCCATCGGAACGGTCACTCATTATTATTCGCATCTCGGTGTTGCCGTCATTCAGATCAATAAGGGCGCCCTCCGTGTGGGAGACCGGATCCATGTCACAGGCCATACCAGCGATTTCAGCCAGACCATCGATTCTTTGGAATACGAACACCAGCGCGTCGAGCAGGCTTCTGCAGGCCAGAGCGTGGGAACCAAGGTCATTGACCATGCCAGAGAGCATGACATCGTCTATCGAGTACTGTAAACAAAGGCCGGCACAATAAGTAACCGGAACCGCGACGACAGCGCAGGAGCATGACGCCTGCGCTGTTTTTTTTCGCTATCTTTTCCCGGCCGGGAGCTACGCCATTCCCTCCGTTCACGGCAATATAACGGGGCTCAAGCCTGCCCAGCTCAAAATGCTTGAACGCCTCTTTCGCCGGCGCGTCCCTCCTCAGGACGTTATCTCTCCCGAGGCCGCACGCGCCCTCACTGGGGCGTCCGCTGATATTGGCCGCCAGGTGGGGCTGATCATCGACCGGTCAGGCAACGTCCGGGATGTGATCATCGGCACCGATCGGGATATCCTGATTCCCAACCTCTCCGAATACCGCCTCGGCGCACGAAGGCTCCGGGGCGTGCGACTGGTCCATACGCATCTCAAAGACCAGCCGCTGAACCAGGAAGATCTCACTGACCTGGCCATGCTCAGACTCGATATCATGGCAGCCCTGCATGTTCGTTCCGACGGCCTGCCGGGCTCGATCTCTATCGGTCATCTCCTGCCTCAAAATCCCCTGGAAAAGATGTATGCGGTCCTTCCTCCCGTACCCGTCCACGACCTTGATCTGGACATTCTCGACCTGATCACCGGGCTGGAAAGGGAGATGGAGCGCACCGCTGCAGCGATCGAGGTGGCCAAAAAGGACCGTGCGATCCTGGTGAGCGTTTCACGAAAAAACAGGCAGGAACAGGAAGAATCTATTGCGGAATTGAAGGAGTTGGCGCGGTCCGACGGAATCCACGTCCTCGATGCCGTTGTTCAACGCCCCCAGGAGCTGAACCGCAAATATCTGCTCGGCGAAGGAAAATTGAAAGAGCTGGTGATCCGGTCTCAGCAGCTCGGGGCCGATCTGATCGTATTCGACCAGAATTTGAGCCCTGCGCAGATCAGGTCCATCGGCGACGTTACCGAGATGCGCGTCATCGACAGGACGCAGCTGATCCTCGACATCTTTGCCCGACGGGCCCATAGCCGCGACGGCAAGGTGCAGGTGGAGCTTGCACAGCTCAAATACCGGCTGCCGCGGCTGTCAGAGCGGTCCACAGCGCTCTCCCGGTTGACAGGAGGCATCGGCGGCAGAGGACCAGGTGAAACGCGGCTTGAGATCGATCTCCGGCGCGCCCGTGACCGGATCCGGCGCCTGGAGAAAGAGATAGAGTCCCTCGGCAGAAGCAGGCAGCAGCGCCGCGAAAAGCGCGTGAAAAGCGGCATCCCGATAGTCTCGATCGTGGGCTATACCAACGCGGGCAAATCAACGCTCTTCAATGCGCTCACCAGCTCCACGGTCAAAGCCGAAGATATGCTGTTCGCAACGCTCGATACGGCCACACGCAGGCTGCGGTTCCCCCGGGAGCGGGAAGTAGTGATCACGGACACTGTGGGGTTTATCAAGGACTTGCCCGAAGACCTTCTTGCGGCCTTCCGGGCCACACTGGACGAGATGCAGGACGCGGACCTGCTGCTGCATATCGTAGATCTCAGCACTGAGCGCTTTGAACAACAGATTCGATCCGTCAATACGCTGCTTGCCGAACTGAAGCTCGACCACATCCCGCAGCTCGTGGTCCTGAACAAGGTAGACCAGGTGGACCCGCTTTGGGCGCGCGCCATCGCGCGTCGATTCAACGGCGTGACCGTGACGGCCCTGCATCCGGAGACATTCGGGGAATTGATGAAGGAGATCGAGGAGCGGGTATGGCCGGAGGAGAATCAGGAAGCGGAGAAGGCGGGAAGTTGAGAAGTTACGCTGCCCGTCTTTATGACTTTTCCTTTTCTTCTTACTTTCTTATTTTCTCATCTTCATAACTTCTTCAGCTTCATTTCCCCCCGATAGACAGCTCCTTCACGCGGAGCGACGGACTGCCGATGCGGCCGGAAAACCGAAGATCGCCGCCCACAGCATCTACATTTTGCATGAGCTCAAGAATATTCCCTGCCAGCGTCACTTCGCGAACGGGATGGACGATCCTGCCCTTCTCGATCCAGAACCCCGTAGCACCGACGGAAAAATCCCCTGATACAGGATTCGCCGTATGCGCTCCCAGAAGTTCGATCACATACAATCCCTTTTCAGTGTCTCTCACAAGGTCCTGGCAGGACCCTTTGCCTGGTTCTATATAGCAGTTCGTAACGCCTACGCCGGGCACGCCCCGAAAACCTGCGCGTATGCCGTTGCCCGTCGAAGAGGTGCCTTCTGTCCGCGCGGTATAGGAATTATACAGGAACATGGCAAGCCTGCCGCCATCGATCACCTTTTTCGTTCTTACCGGAACACCTTCATCATCGCACGGCGCGGTCCCGAAGCCTGCATCAAGCAACCCGTCGTCGTAGACCGTCAGCAAAGGCGATATGACAATTTGACCGAGCTTTCCCGCCAGCAGGGATTTCTTTTTCTGGACGTTCTCGGCCGACAATCCCGATACGAGCAGCGAGAGCAGCTCGCCACCCGTGAGCGGATCAAGGACCACCGGCGCCTTGACAGAAGGGATGCTGCGGGCGCCGAGCAGGTCAAGGGCATGTTGCGCAGCCTTGCGCCCGACCTCCTCGATATTGAGCCTGTCGTAAAAACGATGGGCATCAAACTCCCAGCCTGCCTGGGACTCGCCGTCAGCTTCCGCAACCGCCTCCATGCTTGCATATCCGGCCGTCCCCCGGTATTCGACATTGGCGCCTGACGTGCTCATCAACACCGTCATGGATGACGAAAACCGTGCTGAGGCCTTTCTGATCCGACGGATTCTCGGATCAACACCAAAGGCCTCGCGTTCCATGGCCATGACACGGGCGATCTTTTCCTGGTCATCAAGAGCGGCGAGAACAGGATCGAAAATGTTCAGGTTCTTGTGGGTAGGCGGGAAAACGTCGGGAAGGGCGAGAAAAGGGTCGGGATCCGTGCTCCTGGCGTTCGTCACGGCAGCATCAGCAAGCTGGTGCAGGGCCTTGTCGGATAGGTCCGTGGAGAAGGCGAAACCGGACCGGCCCTCTGCAAAGACACGGAGTCCGGCGCCGACCTCGCGCGCCCGGTCAAAGGCCTCGACAGCCTGGTCCTTGACCTCCACCGTGGTGGACAGGGCGGAACGAAGATAGACCTCGGCGGAATCAACGCCGAGATCAACGGCAAAGGAAAGCAACGCCTTGCCTTTCGCAGCAGACCTATCGTCCATTATTCAAAATAACTGGAAGAAGCCGTATCAGATTCCCAGACGGTGACGCTCGCGACCTCGAGGTTGTCGTCATTCAGTTTCTTTGCGAGGCCGTCGTAGATCCACTTCGCCAGGTTCTCGGAGGAGGGATTGATCT
This sequence comes from Nitrospirae bacterium GWC2_57_13, assembly GCA_001805055.1. Taxonomy (GTDB): domain Bacteria; phylum Nitrospirota; class UBA9217; order UBA9217; family UBA9217; genus GWC2-57-13. The sequence continues at coordinate 43,623 of MHDZ01000043.1, read as the reverse complement.
CGGTGAACGGGAAAATATCGTTCAGAAAGCTGTGCTCCAGCTGATCCAGCACTTCGCGCAGAGCCTTATTGAGGTCGGTAAAATCTATGGCGAGCCCCTGCTCGTTCAGGCGCTCAGCCGTCACGGCCATCGTAACCCGCCAGTTATGGCCGTGCAGCTTTTCGCATTTTCCCTGGTAACCGCGAAGCTGATGCGCTGCAGCAAATCTCGATTCGATCATAAGTTCATACATGGGCGAACATGATAAGTGATGGACCGGGAAAAGTCAATACGGAAAAAAACAGCAAAAATACAACGATTTTTTTCGGAATTATTTCTGACCGCCTCAGACCTTATCCAGTTCCCGGGGACCGATAAGACCAGACGGCCGGATGATGAGGGTAAGTATCAACACGACAAAGGCAAATGCGTCTTTATACACGCTCGAGATATAGCTTGCACCGAAGTTTTCGATTATTCCGAGCATGAAACCACCGAGCATGGCGCCGGGGATGCTGCCGATGCCGCCGAGTACGGCAGCGGTGAAGGCCTTCAGTCCCGCTGTATAGCCCATGAAGAAGTGCACAACTCCGTACGAGAGGGTCACCATGACGCCCGCAACAGCAGCAAGGGCCGATCCGATCATGAAGGTGACGCCGATCACCCTGTTGATATTGACTCCCGTCAGGCCGGCCATGATCCTGTCCTGGGCTGTTGCGCGCATAGCCTTGCCCATCTTCGTGCGTGAGATAAAGAGCTGGAGCCCCAGCATCAGCAGGATCGACGCTCCCAGGATGAATATCTCGACCGGTGATATCCTGGCCCCGAACAGCGCATAGCCCTCGAACGAAATGACGGGAGGCAGATACTTGTATTCCTTCCCCTGCAGGAGCATGACGATGTTCTGGAGAATTATGGACATTCCCACTGCGCTGATGAGCGGCGCCAGCCTAGACGCGCCGCGAAGCGGCCGGTAGGCAATGCGTTCGATCGTTGCGCCATAGGCCGCACAAAAGAGCATTGACAGACCGAGAGTTATGAAAATAGTGAGCGGCAGACTGTAGGCCGGAAGGCCAAGAGCGGTCAAAATTCCGAGGACGATGATGCCCAGATAGGCGCCCAGCATGTACACTTCGCCGTGAGCGAAGTTGATGAGCTGCAGGATGCCGTAAACCATGGTGTAACCCAGTGCGATCAGGGCATACACGGCTCCCAGGGCGAGTCCGTTTATGAGCTGCTGCATGAACATCTGAAGGACCTTACGGGACCTGTTGGAACTTCCCGTCCCTGACCGCCCAGACCACATAGGGCGCCTTTTTTACGTCGCCATTCTTGTCAAATGCAATATCACCGAAACCGCCCTTGAAAGTGGTTTTTGAAATATACGCGGCCAGCTTCGCCCCGTCGGTCGTGCCTGTCTTTTCAATGGCGCTCAGGATGATGTTGGCCGCATCATAGGCATTTAGCGAATAGGGGCCGGGACTGCCGTAGCGGGCCGTATATTTTGAGATGAAGGACTGGGCTGTCGGCAACCCTGATGGGTCCCTGCCAAAGGTGACAAATGCTCCTTCTGCGGCCTTTCCGGCTATATCGATAAAGGTGGGATCAAAGACGCCGTCGCCGGTGATCATGGGAGCAGCAAGACCGATCTCGTTGGCCTGTCGAACGAGCCGTCCCGCCTCGGGATAGACGCCGCCGAAAAAGTAGGCGTCCGGCTTCGTTTCTTTGATCGCCGTAAGCACAGCCTTATAGTCGGCGTCCCGGAGAACGATACCGTTGTAAAAGACGATCTTGACCTTTTCACCCAGGGCCTTCTTGAAATACTCTGCCAGTCCCTGGCCATAGGCGGTCTTGTCGTGAATCACGGCGATCCGGGCGGGCTTCAGTTTGTTTACGACGAATTCGGCGGCAATACGCCCCTGCTGGTCGTCGGTGCCGCAGACACGGAACACCCTGCTGAAACCCTGGAGGGTCAGCTTGGGATTCGTCGTCGCAGGGGTGATCATCACCACATTCTCGTCATTGTAGTATTTTGACGCCGGGATCGAGCAGCTTGAATTCCAGTGGCCTACGACGCCCACGACCTTCTGGTTGATGAATTTATTCGCCATTGAAACGGCCTGCTTCGGGTCTGCCTGGTCGTCGCCCGCGATCATCACGATCTTTTTGCCCAGCACCCCGCCCCTCTCGTTCCATTCGGCAACGGCCAGTTCTACGGAATTCTTCAGGTCCGTCCCCATTTTGCTCTGGTCGCCCGTCATGGGACCGACTGCGCCGATCTTGATGACCTCGGAGTCGTCCTTGGCGCAGCCGGCAAGCGCAGCGAGCAAAGACAAGATCATCATGGATCTCACTATTTTTCTCATGATACCCCCTCCGAAGAACCTCGGACCGGCCGGAACCGTTAAATCTGAAAAAAGTATTTGGACGCGGATAAAATCCGATACGATCGGACAAAAACAGACAAAAAAACTCTTTTGCTGTTGAAAAAGAATCACCTTTGGGGTGAAGCCCCTTTCTGTCCGAACGCCTGGTTACATCTGCAAAAATACGCGTTTACCCCGTTAGAAGGTTCTTATTTCTAACGGGGTGAATCTGCGGCCAACTGCCGTTTTTAGGTTGAACCATGGGCCGTTTCTCTGCACGATACAATTACTCTGGCCAGCCGATCGCACTGTCGCTTACTGTGTTACAAGGCTATGAAATTCGGCATTGCCGATCCTTTTTATCTGCAGCGTCTGTGATCATGAGAGCACAGCTTCCACAATCTTGACCATATTTTCCGCCGCCGCATTCATGTCAGGCGCGGAGAGGACCGAAGAAACGACCGCGATGCCGGCTGCGCCTGCGCTAATCGTATCGCCCGCGTTATCGTTATTTATTCCGCCGATGGCGATGACAGGAATAGAAACGGAAGCGCAGATCCTTCCCAACTCTTCCAGTCCCTGTACCCTGCCGGCGTCCTTTGTTGTTGTCGGAAAGACCGGTCCGAAGCCGATATAATCGGCTCCGGCTTTCTGTGCAGCCTTCGCTTGATCGAGATCATGCGTCGAAATCCCGATCAGAAATTCAGTGCCGGCTAGTTTTTGCGCTAATTCTATGGGGAGGTCTTCCTGACCGAGGTGCACTCCATCGGCTCCTGCTGCAATGGCGACATCGACATGATCGTTCACAAAAAAGAGCGCTCCCGCCCGATGTGCTGTGGCGGCAAGCGTTACTGCCCTGTCGAACAGCGCTTTTCTGGTGCTCTTTTTCGAACGATATTGAAAAAAGCGCACCCCTGCGGCCAGCGCCTGAAACAGGGCCTCGTCAGCACCCGAATGCAGCGATTCCTGATCAATGATCAGGCAGACGCCGCGTATGTTACGTGACCGGGGCAGGACTATAATACCGCTCCATGAACTTCGTCGAGATATTTCCACTATGAAAATCAGGGTCTGACAGGATCTTCTTGTGCAGAGGGATCGTGGTCTTTACACCTTCGATGATGAACTCATCGAGGGCTCGCAGCATCCGGGCAATGGCCTCGGAACGAGTGTCTGCATATACGATCAGTTTGGCGATCATCGAATCATAATAGGGCGGTATCACATACTGCGTGTAGGCCGCCGTTTCCACTCGGACGCCAGGCCCGCCCGGCGGATTGAAGGTGGTGATTCGTCCCGGTGAGGGGGTGAATTTTTCAGGGCATTCCGCATTGATACGGCATTCGATGCTGTGCCCCCGGAATGTCACCTGTTCCTGCGTGATCGAAAGCGGTAGACCCGCAGCAATACGGATCTGTTCCTTCACGATATCCACGCCGGTAACAAGCTCCGTAACAGGATGTTCCACCTGGACCCGGGTGTTCATTTCCATGAAGTAGAAGTTCCGGTTTTCGTCCATCAGAAACTCGATGGTCCCGGCGTTCCGGTAGCGAACTGCCTTCGCGATGGCGATGCCCATTTCTCCCATGCGCTTTCTGAGAGGCGCGTCAACGGTGGGCGACAGCGCCTCCTCAACGAGCTTCTGGTGCCGCCGCTGGATCGAGCATTCCCGTTCGCCCAGCGATATTACATTGCCTTTCTCATCGGCGAGGAGCTGGATCTCGATATGCCGGGGCTGGGAGATGTATTTCTCCACATAGACATCGGCGTTTCCGAACGCTGCAAGCGCTTCTGACTGGGCCATCACGAAGGCGGAGGCAAAATCCGCCTCTTCCAGAACGACACGCATGCCCTTTCCGCCGCCGCCGGCTGAGGCCTTGACGATGACGGGAAAACCGAGGTCCCTGGCTATCTCAACGGCAACGGCCTCATCCATAACGATGCCGTCGCTTCCCGGAAGCACGGGTACACCTGCCTTCTTGGCCGTGTCCCGGGCAATGGCCTTATCACCCATGAGCTTGATGCTCTCGGGGCTTGGTCCGATGAATTTTATGCCTGCCGAATTGCAGACCTCGGCGAAACTGGCATTCTCGGCAAGGAAACCGTATCCCGGATGGATCGCCTCGGAGTCGGTGATCTCCGCTGCGCTGATGATAGACGGAACATGCAGATAACTGTCGGAACTGCGGGGAGGACCTATGCAGACGCTCTCGTCTGCAAAGCGCACATGAAGCGAATCGGCATCGGCCGTGGAATGGACCGCCACGGTCCTGATCCCCATCTCCTTACAGGCGCGAATGACCCGAAGGGCGATCTCACCGCGATTGGCAATCAGTATTTTTTTGAACACGCATACACCTCGAAAAACAAATCGAATTTCATTTCTTTCATTGCCACGAACAACGACGCTACACCGATTCGATCAGGAAGAGCGCCTGCCCGTATTCAACGGGCTGGCCGCTTTCGATAAGTACCTGCACCACCTTGCCGGCCGCTTCAGATTCGATCTCGTTCATAAGCTTCATCGCCTCGATGATGCAAAGGATCTGGCCTTTCTTTACTACATCGCCCACCTCCACATAAGCAGGCTTGTCCGGAGAGCTTGCCCGGTAAAAGGTCCCCACAATCGGTGAAGCCACCTTGATCTGGTTCGCCTTGGCGGCCTCGATTGCCTTGGCAGCCTGCGCTTGTTCGATCACCGGAGCCGGAACGGAGGGCGCAACAAGGGCGGCGGGGGGATACTCCATGCGCGGCATGGCTGTGTGGTAGGTGATATCGCCGCCTTTCTTGATCTTTACCCTCACTCCGGAGCGTTCTACCTCCACCTCCGAAATGTCCGTGTCCTTGAGGATATCGATGAGCTCTTTCAACTCTTTCAGGTTCATGATCGCTCCTTCAAACAATAAATAAGTATGGCTCCTGTGCTGCCGGACCAGGACAGCTAACGAAATCGAACTGCACCCCTATTGTTTCACCCGTTCGATGAACGTACCGGTGCGCGTATCCACTTTGATGATGTCGCCTTCGTTCATATAGAGCGGCACCTTGACCACGGCGCCGGACTCAAGTGTTGCGGGTTTTGATCCGCCCGAAGCCGTATCTCCGCGCACGCCCGGATCGGTCTGCGCTATCTTCAGCTCCACGAACATGGGCAGTTCGACGGAGATGGGCGTTCCCCGGAAATTCAGCACTTTGATCTCCATGTTCTCCTTGAGATAGTCAACGCTGTCGCCCAGCTGCTTTTCGCTGAGTGAAACCTGTTCATAGGTGCTGCTGTCCATGAACACGCGCTCATCACCTGTGGAATAGAGATACTGCATCTTCTTTTCTTCAAGATCGGGGTTATCCACCTTTTCACCGGACCGAAAAGTGCGGTCTATCACGTTCCCCGACTTGAGGCTCTTGATCTTCGTCCGCACAAAGGCCCCGCCCTTGCCCGGCTTGACATGCTGGAAATCAACGATTACATAGGGCTCGCCGTCCAGTTCGATCTTTAATCCGTTTCTGAACTCCGCAGTTGAAACTGGCACTTCTGTCTTCCTCCCTTTACCTCTTTTTTATTGTTTGGACGGTTCTACGCGGTGCAGCGACATTCCACCCCCGGGAAAGCGATGATAGGACCTTTGCTCCCTGCTCACTCACCAGGACCATGTCCTCGATCCGTACACCGCCCCACCCGGGGATATACACTCCCGGTTCGATCGTCACGACCATTCCCTGCTCGAGCACATCCTTGGACATCGGCGACAACCGGGGGGCTTCATGCACCATGAGTCCCACACCATGGCCGGTGCCGTGACCGAATCCATCACCGTACCCGGCCCCTGCGATGATGTCACGGGCTGCAGCATCTACGGTGCTGCAGGCAACACCAGGACCGATCGCATCGATGGCGGCCTGCTGCGCCCGCTGCACAAGTTCATGGATCTCCCGCTGCTTCCGGTCAGGGCTGCCGACGCAAAGCGTTCTCGTAAGATCGCAGAAATACCCGTCAGCCTCTGCACCAAAATCGAAGGTCACCAGGTCTCCCCTGCGAAGACGTCTGTTGGTGACTGATGCATGGGGCATGGCGCCGTTCCCGCCCGATGCCACGATGATATCGAATGCTGCGCGGCGCGCGCCTTTCCTGCGCATCAGGAATTCCAGTTGCAATGCCAGGTCCTGCTCGGTCACACCCGGACGGATGGAGGGCGCCAAATCTCGAAAAGAACGTTCAGCCCTGCGAAGGGCCGTTCTGATGCTCTGGATCTCACGCTGGTCCTTGCGCTTGCGCAGATCGGTTACGACGTCTCCACGCCCCATCAATTTCAGACTAGGAGCGCGCAGCTTTCTGAGCGTGTCTCCGGTCAGGGAAGACTCGTCGTACCAGACTTCCTGCATGCCGATCCTGCGGCCCAGTTCATGAAACGCCTCTATCCAGTCGTTCTTCTGGATGCGTATCGTGACTCCCGCAGCTTCCCTGGCTGCCTGCACTTTATAGCGAAAATCCGTTATCAGATGCGTCGTAGTGCCGGACAGCACAACAACTCCTGCTGATCCGGTAAAGCCTGTGAGGTATCTGATGTTCTCCCGCCTGGTCACGAGCAGCGAGCTGATACCGAGTTCAGCCATGCGCTTCCTGAGCTTCCTTCGCCTCACCTGCTCCGGCCTGCCATTCATTTCTTCACAAGCCCCACGGCAGCCCGTAGGGCCAGCAGATAACTGTCAGGTCCAAAGCCGCAGATCTGGCCAGCCGCGACCCCGGCAATATAGGAATGCTTCCGGAATTCCTCTCGCCGGTGAATGTTGGATAGATGGGCTTCAATGGTGGGAACTCCCGTCCCCGCCACAGCATCACGCAGCGCGACGCTCGTATGCGTATAGGCGCCCGGGTTGATAACGATTGCCTGGCAGCGACCGACGGCACCCTGGATAGCGTCCACCAGCTGCCCTTCATGGTTGGACTGAAAAAACTCCACCTCCACGCCCAACTCCGACGCCAGCTTCGAAATCCGCTCGTTCACGTCGTCGAGCGTAAGGGAGCCGTAGATCTCGGGCTCGCGCGTGCCGAGCAGGTTCAGGTTTGGTCCATGGATAACGAGGATCTTCATTGGTTTTCCCGCAAGGTGCCGGTACAAAACCTCCTTCATGGATGCAGCAACATACGCATACTCTCAGCACAGCGCCCGGACGGGTGAAGAGCGGGACCGGAAGCTGCTGTACACTGATGAATGGATCGACCGCGGCTGTCTTAGAACTCTTTAAGAAATTTAGGAACCGACATACGGAGAAGAAACCTGCCTTTGCCGAAATTGCCGTTCGGCCCGATGACGAGGACCAAAAAATACTCCGCATTGAGCCGCCGCAGCATGACCATGGCCCGGTCTGCCATAACCGTAACTTCCCGCGTCGACCCGAGCTGTGCCGCCCGAGATCCTTTTTCGATCTCCTTCAGGAGCGAAGCATATTCCACCGTCATGGACTGAAGGTCCATGGCCTGGTCGACGGAAAACTCGTCAACAGGGATCCCGTCAACGCCGACGACAAGGGCTCCGATGGCACCCTCCGTTCCATTCACGAGTTCTTTTAGAATATCGGAAAAGGGCATTTACCTGTTCTTCTCCTTCATGATATTTTTTAGCCAGTGCTCAAGCCGGGCGACAGTCTGGCGACGATTATCTCCCGTCGCCCCTCCGAACGCACCGCCCCGGTCCGCCTGATCACCTTGTCCCGTCCCCTGCTCCTGCGAAGCAAAATCTCCGGCAAGGGGCATAGCGGCAGCAGCATCGGGATGGGCGGAATATGCCGGTGACCATTCCCGGACCCCGCCTGCCGCTTCATGTCCCTGGTCAGGCATGACCGCATCAGCGGAGGGTGCAATGCCTGCCATGGCCCGTACGTCCTTCAGCTTGCGGCTCAGCGCTGCATTGCCGGGATTTTCAGCTGCCATCCGCTGGTAGATATCGATGGCCTTCTCGAAAAACCCTTGGGCGATGTAGAGCTCAGCAAGCGTGTCCGTCGACAGATCATCCTTGTCTTCCGGCACGGACGGCGCAGGTGACGGTCCAGGCAGATCATGCTGCAGCGCCCTGCCGGGTGCAACAGCAGGCAGGACCGCTGTTTCGGCAAGAAAGTCAAAATCAGGATCTGGGCCGGAAAGACCGGCCTTCACTGTCGGCGCCTCCGGAGCAGGTGCCGCAGGGATTGGATCGAGAGCAAGAATCTCTTCCGGCTCCTCTGCCTGAGGAACTGCGGCTTTCGCCCGAAGCCCCGGCACCGCAGCCTGCACAGCCTGACCCTTCAGGGCAATCGGCGCTGCAGTTCCCTGGACAGGAGCTGCTTGCTTCGGCGCAGCAGGTGGTGCGGGCTGCAGCTTTGGAACAGGCAATCTCCCGGCAATGGATCGCCCTGCTTGCAGATCAGCGATCATCGATGAAAGTTCTTCATCCTTGGGGGTAAGCGCCAGCGCTGCCTTATAATGGGCAAGCGCCCCCGCACTATTGCCCTGCAGCGCATTGATGTCTCCCAGCTTTTTCTGCGCCAGGAGGTTGTCGGGAATCGCCTTGACAACCTCTTCGAATTCCTTCTTCGCTCCTGCGAGGTCTCCCTTTTCTACGAGCAGACGGCCCAGAAATGACTTGGCCGTTACGTACCCGGGATTGTTCTTCAATCCTTCGGTCAAAACATGAAGCGCCATTTCCAGGTCCCCTGCCTTCTTGTATTCTTCCGCAAGAGGCACAAAGAGCTTGGATTTGGGATCCTTAGCGATACGTTCCGTCAGTTTCGCTATTTCAGATTCTTCATGTGCCATAAGGTTCCGCGTTTTACCTGACCAAAAAAATACTATCAAAAACCAGAGATAAATGTCAAGCTGATTCCCCTTGCTTTCTCAGTATTTCCGCGACCTTGTCCACAATTTTCGCAGCGATCTGGTCCTTGCTCATAAGGGGCAAGTCAGTGGTCTCTCCGGAGCGCGTGATCATCGTGACGATGTTCGTGTCCTCGCCGAATCCGGCTCCCTCGCGATTGAGATCGTTCGCAATGATCAAATCAAGATTCTTGGCCTTCAGTTTTGCTCGGGCATGTTCCAGAACCTGATCGGTCTCGGCGGCGAATCCGACGAGAACGCGGCCCGAGGCGTTCTTTCCCAGCTCTGCGAGAATGTCTGCAGTGCGCTCAAGGCGGATCTCGTCAGGCGCAGCCTCCTTCTTGATTTTGCGGCCAGATGGCTGCAGGGGCCTGAAATCGGAAACAGCGGCAGCCATGATCACCACGTCTGCGTCCCCTGCCAGCTCCATGACTGCGCTGTGCATATCCGCAGCGCTCAACACGCTTCTCACATCTACGCCCGCTGGCCAATCGATGGCTACAGGGCCTGTTATGAGCCTGACGCGCGCGCCGCGCGCCTGTGCGGCCCTGGCAAGGGCAAAGCCCATTTTCCCCGAAGAGGGATTGCTCAGGAAGCGGACAGCATCAACGGCTTCGCGTGTCGGACCGGCTGTAACAACAACGGTTCGACCTGAAAGATCGCGGGGTGCAAACAGTGCCAACACCTCTTGTACGATCCTGTCCGGCGATGCCAGACGACCGCACCCTTCTGCTCCGCAGGCAAGGGGGCCCGTATCAGGATCGACGATTCGCACGCCACGCTCCCGCAAAACGTTCAGATTGCGCTGCGTTGCTGCATGCCGGTACATTCGATCATTCATGGCCGGCGCCATGAGGAGCGGACAGTCAAGGGCCAGAAGGGTTGATGACAGCGCATCATCGCCGATGCCGGCAGCGGCTTTGCCGATCACGTTTGCAGTTGCCGGCGCCACCAGCGCGCAATCAAGACCCTCGCTCACGGCTATATGCCCTATCGAAGAGGGATCCCACCCGCTGAACTCATCGACCAGTACCGGACGGGCGCTCAGGGCCTGGAAGGTCAGGGGAGCCACGAACCGTGCGGCGTTCCTGGTCATGACAACACGCACCTCTGCGCCGGCTTCCACAAGCTTTCGGAGGACCTCCACAGCCTTGTAGGCGGCAATACTCCCCGTGATGCCGAGCATGATCTTCATCACTGCGTCCCCGCGCTCCCTGTACGCTGCACTACTCTGCCGGCTGCGCTTCCTCGCCTTCGTCGCCGGGCTCCTCCTCGGCATCCTCCTCGGATGATTCCGCGGCCTCGACTTCCTCGCCGGGCTCGGCATCTTCCTGGGAGGCTGAGAGATATACGCTCAGTTCCTTGCGGATCTCCTCTTCCTTGGCCGAGAGCTCCTCGTCGATGCGCGCCTGTTCCTGCTGCTTCTGGTACTCTTCCTTTGCCTGCAGCGCTTCCTCACCGATAACATAGGGCAAGCCGCCTATGACGGCCTCTTCAAGCGCCACCGTGGTATCCTTGATGGATGTGGATACGACGAGCGGCGGCTGTCCGGCCGAAAGCCTCCGCATGCGCTGTGCAGCCATATGCACCAAGCGGAATTTCGAATCGGCGATCTCTGCCTTGATCTCGATGGGCAATGAAATGATGTCCTGTGCCGGTTTCATACCAGTGAACCTCCTCACGATTGTGACGACCTGTATCGATAGTTACTGCAATCTTTTGATCCAGTCCGGATCGAGCAACTCGGTGCGGCACCGAGCGGCTATGATGATGGAACGCAGATCATGAAGGGCCTTGTCAAAATCCCTGTTCACGACGATGAAGTCATACCTGCGGAAATCCCGGATCTCGTCCCGCGCCCTTGCCATTCTCCGGTTGATCTCATCGTCCCGGTCCGATCTGCGGTTTCGCAGCCGCTCTTCAAGTATCTCCAGGGACGGCGGCATGATGAAGATAAAGACGGGGGAATCGAACTTCTCCTTGATCTGTGTTGCACCCTGAGTGTCGATATCGAGGATCACGTCGATCCCCCGGTCCACCAGGTCCTCGAGCATGCGCCGGGACGTGCCGTAGAGGTTCCCGTGGACCTCGGCCCACTCGACGAAATCACCGGCTTCCACCATGCTTCTGAACCGGTCCTCGGTCACAAAAAAATAATCCCGCCCATCGATCTCGCCCGTCCGGGGCTTCCGCGTCGTTGTGGAAACAGAATGGGTGAGATTATCGAGTGCATCCGTCACGGCCCTGCAGAGGCTGGTCTTGCCTGCGCCCGACGGCGCGGAAACGACGAATATCTGGCCCTTCACCGGCATCAATCGCCTCCTCCGCCAGAGAACCGCTGCAGAAGCGTTTCCACCTGCACCGCGGAAAGGATCACGTGATCGCTGTCCGTAATGATGATCGCCCGGGTCTTTCGTCCCTGCGTGGCATCGATCAGCATCTTCCGCTCCTTTGCATCCTCCCTGATGCGGCGCATGGGCGCCGACTCCGGGGAAAGCACCGCCACGACCTTCGCTGCCATCACCAGGTTGCCGTATCCGATGTTTACGATACTATTCGCCATGCCGTTACTCGATGTTCTGTACCTGCTCTTTGATCTTTTCGAGCTCCGCCTTGATATTCACTGCGCCATAAGAAATATCTGCATCCTGAGCCTTTGATGCGAGCGTGTTCACCTCACGGTTCAGTTCCTGCAGCAAAAAATCGAGCTTTCTGCCGACAGCTTCCGTCTTGCCGGCTGCAAGCAGGGAACGGAACTGGCGAAGATGGCTTGCAAACCGGGTTAGTTCCTCGCTGATGTCCGTCCGGTCGGCCAGCAGGGCTATCTCCTGCGCCATCCGCAGCGGGTCCGGCTCATGGTGAACGCCTTCTGCATCGCCAAGGAGCTTCCGGACGCTGTCCGTCAACCGCTTCCTGGCTTCCTCCAGTGACCGGGGCGCGCGGACACCGATCTCCTGGGCGAGCTCTTCAATCCTCACGAGCCGTGACGATATATCCCGGGCAAGAGCCTTTCCCTCGTCAACGCGCATCACGTCCAGCGCTTCAAAGGCCTTGGCCATGCCGCCTGCAAGGTCCTTCCAGAGGGCTTCCGCGTCATCAGGTGCCTCTTCCGCCGTAAAGACGCCCTCTCTGCCGGCAAGCAAGGCCAGGTCCACATCGTCGGGCAGGGAGTATCTGCGCTTCAGCTCGGTCAGGGCCTTCACATACTGATCAGCGCGGTCGCTGTCCAGGGCTATCCGGCCGGCCCTGGCGCCCTCGCCGTTCCTGGTGACGAATAGATCAAAGCGGCCCCGCGAAAACTTCTCCTGGATCGCTTTCCGTATCCGTGGTTCAAGGGGAACGAGAACCTTGGGGGTCCTCATCTGGATATCAATGAACCTGCTGTTCACCGATCGGATCTCGATGGCAAAGCTGCTGGTGCCGCTCCGAGCGTCCGCCCTGCCGTATCCTGTCATACTCCGAATCACACAAACTCCTTTTCACTGCCGCTGCAACCCCTCTGGGGAGGAGCAGGCCTTCGCTACCGCATAAAGCTCATAAAGCTTTCGTCAACAACGGGCCGAAAATGATACGTATATACATAGACATTGCCGAGAAATTTCACATCCACGTCCCAGGCCGTGCTGATCTTCATCCTCCGCCGATCATTGTCACGATCCATGATGAAATATTCTTCAGTAAGCGGCAGGTCAAGCTCCTTGGCCTTAGCCACGAGGTCGCGCATGATCTCTTCGTCCTTCAGCACCTGGGCGACCCCTGCCTTTACCGTCATAGTGTCCTTCATGCGAAGAAAGTCCATGTAGGGCGGGACAAGCTGCAACGCCGCATGGATCAAAAGACCGAGGACCAGAAACCACAGGTAGACCTTCAGCCTGCTGCCGCCGAATTCATTCCCGAATACCTGCATGCTCAATTCCTCCTCTCGCATGACAGGGACAGTCCCCCTGGAACCAAAGGGGACTGTCCCTTTTCCCCCTTGCAGCAACCTCGCTTATAGCGGAACTGCGTGTTCACCGTATCAGCGTTCCTATCCGCTCCCAGCGAACCCATCGGTCCTTCCCGTCCCAGGACCAGTAGATGACCAGCGCGCGGCCAAGGATCTTATTAAACTTGACGAACCCCCATACGCGGCTGTCCTGGCTGTTGTCGCGATGATCCCCCATGACGAATACGGAATCTTTCGGCACCAGCAGTGGACCGTAATCCTTGTCGGCAAGACCCCACTGGTACTGAATTCGATGTTTTACGCCGCCGAGATCTTCTTCATACTGCCTGGTTCGCCCGTAAAGGGAATAACCGGCATCCCGCTGTTCTTCTTCAGGCACATTCAGTTCAACGATCGACACAGGCGTGTCATTGATCATGAGCCTTCCCCGGATAATCTGGATCTTGTCTCCCGGAACGCCCACCACACGCTTGATGAAGTTCTTCGTCTCATCCTCGGGGTACCGGAAGACGATGATCTCACCCCGCTTCGGCTCCTTCCAGGTGAATATCCGCAGGTCCGTAAAAGGAATGCGCGGTCCGTACACGAACTTGTTCACAAGCAAATGATCGCCGATCCGCAGGGTCGGGATCATGGAACCAGATGGGATCTTGAAGGCCTCCACCACGAACTGCCTGATGAACAGTGCCGCGACCACCGCGATCAGGAGGGGCTCGACGTATTCCCGGTAGATGGTACCGCGCTTCCTCATGGACCGGAACACCAATGATATCCTGTCGACAAGCTTCCGATGTTTCAAAAGGTTCTCGCGTATAAGCTGGTCTTCACGTTCCGACATCCCGCCTCCAAAACTTCAGTATCACTCGCCGACTTTGAGAACGGCAAGGAATGCTTCCTGGGGAAGCTCAATGCTCCCCACCTGCTTCATCCGCTTCTTGCCCTCTTTCTGGCGCTCCAGCAGCTTCCGCTTTCTCGTGATGTCGCCTCCGTAGCATTTGGCTGTCACGTTCTTGCGAAGGGGCTTCACGGTCTCACGGGCGATTATCTTCGCGCCGATAGCGGCCTGGATCACGACCTCGTAGAGCTGGCGGGGGATGACTTCCTTCAGCTTCTCCGACAGCTGCCTGCCGCGCAGCGCCGCCTTGTCGCGGTGCGTAATAAGCGACAGGGCGTCTACCGGCTCACTGTTCAGCAGAATATCAAGCTTCACAAGGTCCGACTCCACATATCCGCTCAGTTCGTAGTCGAGCGAAGCATACCCTTTGGTGATGGATTTAAGACGGTCATAAAAATCCATCACGATCTCGTTCAGGGGAAGCTCATACTTGATGAGCACCCGGTCCTTGGTGATATAGTTGATCTCTTTTTGGATGCCGCGCCGCTCCTGGCACAGGGCGATCAGCGACCCCACGAAAGATTCGGGAGTAATGATCGAAGCAATGATGAAGGGTTCTTCGATCCGTTCGATCTCCTGAATATTCGGCAGTTTGGCCGGATTGTCCACGAGCACCATCTCGCCGCCAATCCGGGTCACCCGGTACACGACCGTGGGAGCTGTCGGGATCAGCGCCATCCCGAACTCCCGCTCCAGGCGCTCTTTCACGATATCCATGTGCAGCAGGCCCAGGAAGCCGCAGCGGAATCCGAATCCCAGCGCCAGCGACGTTTCCGGTTCGTAGGTAAAGGACGAGTCGTTCAGCCTGAGCTTCTCCAGGGCCTCCTTCAGGTCCTCATAGTCTTCACTGACCATCGGATAGAGGCCGGCGAAGACCATGGGCTTCACGTCCTTGTATCCCGGCAGCGGCTGAACCGCCGGCCGCTCGGCGTCCATGATGGTGTCGCCGATCTTCGCGTCGGCAACCCGTTTGATGCCTGCGACAATATAGCCGACCTCACCGCTCGTCAGCTTCTCGGTCTGGAGCATTTTGGGCGTGAAAAATCCCACTGATTGCACTTCACAAACCGCGCCGGTGGAATGCATCCGGATCTTCCGGCCCGGCCGCACCTCGCCGTCAACGACCCGCACGAGCACCACCACGCCCTGATAGGCATCGTACCAGGAATCGAAGAGCAGCGCCCTGAACGGACCTTGCTCCTCGCCTCTCGGCGGCGGGATCATGCGTACGACCGCCTCCAGAATTTCGCGGGTGCCGATCCCCTCCTTAGCGCTTGCTGCGATGGCGGTCTCAGCGTCCAGCCCGACCACATCCTCGATCTGCTTTTTCGTCGATTCGATGTCGGCGTTGGGAAGATCGATCTTGTTGATCACCGGAACGATCTCGAGGTTATGATCCAGCGCCAGATAGGCGTTTGCCAGCGTTTGGGCCTCCACGCCCTGAGATGCGTCCACTACCAGCAGCGCGCCTTCGCAGGCAGCCATACTGCGGGAGACCTCATAGGTAAAGTCCACATGGCCGGGTGTATCGATCAGGTTCAGCACATACTCGACGCCGTCAAGGGCCTGGTACTGCAACCGCACGGCGTGGGCCTTGATGGTGATGCCCCGTTCGCGCTCCAGGTCCATGTCATCGAGCACCTGGGCCTTGCCTGCCGCGACCATTTCCCGGTCCGTCAGCGCGCCGGTGAACTCGAGTATTCTGTCGGCCAAGGTTGATTTACCATGATCGATGTGGGCGATGATGGAAAAATTCCGGATTTCCTTACTGCTCATACATTCTCAGTCGGGCCTCGCGGCACCGTAACTTTCTTAGCTGAATATTCCAGGCAGCCCTGTCGGCCGCTCAGACGGCGCCCGACACAACTCCGAAGGCAAGCGCTGCCGCGCCCACCATGCCCGCGTCGTCTCCCAGTTCAGCAGGCACGATCGCAGCCCGCTTGGCCGGAGCTTCAAAGGCACGCTGGTGGACCTCATCTCTGGCCGCGTCGATAAAGAGCTGCCAGGCGTCCCTGACGCCTCCGCCTATGACGATCCGTTCCGGGTTGAAGATATTGATCAACGAAGCAACCCCGATGCCAAGAAAGCGCCCCGTATCCCGCATGACTGCCGCGGCCCGGCGATCGCCCTCCCTGGCTGCGCTGTAAATGGATTCGGAAGTGAGCACGTCCTCGGGATGTGATTTGCCGGAAGCGCCGGCCTCGCGATAGGTCTGGACAATTCCGCGAGCCGACGCGTACATCTCAAGACAGCCGCGGTTCCCGCAGGTACACTGCCGTCCGCCGGGGAAAAGCGTCATATGGCCGATCTCACCGGCCATGCCGTCAGCGCCTCGCCAGATCCTGCCGTCAAGCACGATGCCGCCGCCCACGCCTGTACCGAGGGTCAGCAGTATCATGCTTGAAGTGCCCCGTCCTGCGCCGCGCCACTGCTCGCCCAGGGCCGCAGCGTTCGCGTCATTTTCCAGGACCACCGGTAGCCCGACCGCTGCTTCAAGCGCGCTCCTGAGAGCGAAATTATTCCAATCGGGCAGGTTGGGTGATTTAACCACGATCCCCTTGCCCGCCTCTATCACGCCTGGAGCTCCAACACCGAGCCCTGCGACTTCATATTGCTTGTTCCGCGCCTGCAGCTCCAGGTCACGGATGATCTCCACCAGACGGCTAAGCACTCGCTCCCTGCCCTCAGAGGCTCGCGTTGCTTCCTTATGCCTTGCCAGCACCTCGCCGTCGCGGTTCACCACCGCTGCCCGAACATTTGTTCCGCCGAGGTCGACCCCGATGACCGCAAAATCCACCCGTCTCCCCCTTGCGATGAGATGAACGCAATACGGCAGGATGTCTGATGAATTTGGATATTAACATACCGGAAAATAAATGTAAATACAATTGTCGCCGCGGGAGCTGACTGCCTTGATCACAGGGCAATGACGAGATATGCCCAGTTGGCCAGGGCCAGCATGACGGCCCCCAGCCTGACGGCGTTCTTCTCTTTCTCCGTCAGAAGGAGCGAAGGCCTGGGCAGAACAAAGAGAGCGGCCAGAACACTATAGCCGAACCAGAGGAGGGCAATGTGAATGACGACAGCGGCGAGTGGATTCATCACAAGCGAGCCAAGGACATCTCCCCGCACAAGAGAAACGATGGACCGGGTCGTGCCGCAGGAGGGGCAGGGAATCCCCAAAAAACTCCTGAAATAGCAGGAAGGAAGAAATCGAGCCACCGGCAGAAACCGTACCGCGAGCAGGCCCAGCAGCACAATCCCGCCGTACAGAAGGCCAAAATCTATCTGTCCCCGTTCCCGTTGCCGTAAAGCAATGAGCATGATACCCTTCTCTCCTGCAGACTTACTGTTGCATGAGTGCGCCCACCGATGCGGCCATCAGGCCGAGGAAGAGAATTCCCATGATCGCAACGCCACAGCACAGAAAGATGGGAAACAGTTCGGCAAAGGAGGCCTTGCCCCCTGATATCTCATGCGCTTCCTTCAGGCCGATGATGATCAGCACGATGGACCAGATGGCGGCAATGATCCCGCCGCAGAAGGGCAGGGCCATGAACAGATAGGTGCTGTGGCTGTAGGCCACGGCCCGAAACGTGGCCTCGAAGCCCTGACGCGCTCCGCGAACGAGCATCAGGCAGAGATGCACGATCCCTGACCAGATAAAGAGCCAGAGAATGATAGCAACCGGAGAAAGGATCGCCAAAACGGCAATGCCCAGACCGTGAAACATGTCATAGCCGGCGGCAGAGGACATCTCAGGCGGCAGAAAGTTCTGTATCGTTCCCTGCAGCAGGATCTGCCAGACATAGGAGATCATAAGGCCAACCATGCCGATGATCAGGGAGAAAAGCAGCGGTTCCGTCAGCCCTCCGGTGACGGTCATGGTCCGGAAAAATTCCGTGGGGCTGAAAAGGGTAGACTGGATCGTCCGTAAGATCCCGCCGAAGAACCCGTGAACATCACGGTCCTCCCAGGCCGTCTTCTTCCTGCCCCCTGTCTCTGTTGTTGGCAGCGGCGAGCCGCTCCCTGTTCTGCCTCCGCAGTACTGACAGAACGCCTGATTATCGAATATCTCCTTGCCGCAGTGCGGACAGGTCATGAGCCCTCCTTGAATTATGGAGCGATGAAGTTAAGAACCGTATCTTTTATTTACTCCCGCAGTCGGCTTTGTCGCCCTGGATCTTCCTGATCGCATGGGTAAGGGCAGGAAGCACTACGGACAGGTTCTCCCGTACGGCCCGGGGACTTCCCGGCAGGTTGATGATGAGGGTCCTGCCCCTGACCCCTGCTACAGCCCGCGACAGCATGGCATGGGGTGTCTGCTTCATGCTTTCGGCGCGCATTGCTTCGGCCATTCCCGGCAGTTCCCGGTCGATCACTTCGCGCGTCGCTTCGGGTGTCACATCGCGGGGCGACACGCCGGTGCCGCCGGTGGTCACGATGAGATCGATGGTTCCGGAATCGGCGAGCTTCCTGAGGGCCGACACGATCAGCGGCCCGTCGTCAGGCAGTATCTCGGCATGGCTGACATCAGCTTCAATCCTGCCGAGCAGCTGCGCGATGAGCTTTCCGCTCTCGTCCTCCCGCAGGCCTTCCGAGCCCCGATCGCTGAGCGTAAGTATGGCAGCACGGATCATAGCGCGGCCTCCGGCCGCAATTGAAAATTGGAAATTGAAAATTTCAAATTGCAAACTTTGTGTACGGCCGAAGGCCATGATGTTATAAGCATTCGAACAAACATGTCAAGTTCTGAAGAGAAATATCATAAAACTCCGTTCTTCCGCGTCAGGCCGCCCTTCAGCGTCAGCTGCTTCTGTCCGTGATCACCCTGTTCCTACCCTCATGCTTTGCGCGATACAGCGCTTCATCGGCCGACCGAATCAGGTCCTGGGGTTCGCCCGTACGATAGGCGGCCACGCCGATGCTGATTGTAATATGCACGGGTCCCTTCTGTCCAGGGAATTCTTTCTTTTCGATGTTATTTCTGATCTTTTCCGCCTTATACTCCGCACCGTCAAGGTGCGTGTCCGGCAGCACGATGATGAACTCTTCGCCGCCGTAGCGGGCGATCGTGTCCGTTTCCCGCACGCCTTCCCGCAGCATCTTGGCAACGTCGCGCAGTACGATATCGCCGGTCAGATGGCCGTATTCATCGTTCAAACGCTTGAAGTGATCGATGTCGAGCATCATGAGCGAAAGATAGGCATATTTTCTGCGCTTGAACCGTTTGATCTCCTTGAAGAGCAGTTCATCGAAATGCCTGCGATTGTATACCTGGGTGAGGCCGTCCGTGACCGCCACCTTCGAAAGCAGCCGGTTGGCGGCCTGGAGTTCGGCCGTCTTCTCCTCCAGCTCCCGCTCCGTCCTGACCCGGTCGGTAATGTCGCGGATCACCTCCACCACATAACCTTCTCCGCCCTCATCTGGGATGGGCGCGCAGATGCTGTGCAGATAACGATATTCACCGTTGGGCAGCGATATGCGGCACTGGTGCTCGCAGATCCCTCCCTGCTTTAGCGCCTTCTGGATCCCGTAATGAGGGCAGCCGGCCTGCTTCATGCGCTCGGGGTCAATGCGGCCTTCGGCTGCGTCAAGACCGGGCAAAAGATCATGGGCACGGGGATTGCTCTGGATGATCCTGAGGTTGCGATCGGCCAGGATGACGCCGTCAGGCATGGCGTCGAACATGGTCTGAAGCTCAGCTCGGAACCGTGCCGTTTCCTGGCTCCTGGCAAGTTCCTTCTCTTTCTGGATGTTCATTTCATGCAGGGAGGCGATGCGGCCCATCATGGCAACGAATCCCTTCTTGAGGTCAGCGAGTTCGTCATCGCCCGTCATGGAAAGCAAAGGCTGCTCCTCGCCTGCTTCGGCGCGTGACATGGCCCTTCTCAGTTCCCGCACGGGCCGATGCACGATGTGCCGGAGCAGAAGAGCCAGCGCAGCGGTGAGCGAAGCGATCATGACCGCCGTGAGCAGCAGGATGCGGTTCCGGCGGGCCTTGATCACGTGTTCCACGTCCTGCAATGAAAAATCTATTCTCAGTATCCCGTTGAGCCTATCCTCTTTCCCGTGGCAGCGGTAGCACTGGGGCCGGTTCACTATTGCCGAAAAGTAGGATAACGAGTACCGACCGCCGGCAGCGTGAAACTCCGTCTGATCGCTCTCCGAAACTGCCTGCATAATGGACGGATCGACGTCCATGTCGACGGAATCCTCGTGCACAGAGCCTGCATCAACGGAACAGCGCAGCGCCCTGCCCTGCGCGTTATAGATCAATATCCGGTCGATGACAGAGGGGATCTTCACCTCTTCCATGATGCGCTGAACGTCTTCATGGTGACCGCGCTCCATGGCCGCGTTCACACTTCCCTTCACGGCTGTGGCAAGCACCTTGAGGCTTTGTTCCAGCGAACGAACCGTGTCTTCGCGCATGATCCGGATGTCCACGTAGGTAAAAACGCCGATCACGCACCCGATAATGAACGCCAGCGCGATGATGATCTTGAACTCAAGCCGCTTCCTGATAAAGACAAACATAAGCAGGGGCCTCGTTCGCCCCGGTCCTCCTCACTGCCGTACTTCGCCGCCAACTACGATATCGGGTATCCGGAGCGTCGGCTGGGCGTCGCTCACCGGCGCGCCCTGCCCATCCTTACCGCAGGTGCCGATCGCGAAACCCAGATCAGACCCAACCTTATCGATAGACATCAGCACCCGGGGACCGTTCCCCGTCAGCGTTGCCCCCCGCACAGGCTCGCCGATGCTGCCGTTTTCTATCAGATATCCTTCGCTGACCTCGAAGACGAAATCGCCGTTCACGGTGTTCACCTGGCCGCCTCCCATCTTTCGCACATACAGGCCGCAGGGCGTATCACGAAGGATGTCGCCGGGATCCGTGTCGCCGGGAGCGATATACGTGTTCGACATGCGGGGGATCGGTCGATGACGGTAGGACTCGCGCCGGCCGTTCCCTGTAGAACGAGCACCGTCTTTCATGGCAGTCAGACGATCGTAGAGAAAGGACCTGAGTATCCCCTTTTCGACAAGAACGGTCCGCTGCGCAGCCGTTCCCTCGTCATCAAAGCGGAAGGAACCCCGCTTTCCTGGAAGCGTGGCATCATCGATCACGGTGATCAACGATGACGCTATCTGTGCACCCAGCTTGCCTGAATAGATCGACAGGCCTGACTGGGCAAGGTCCGCCTCCAGGCCGTGTCCCACCGCCTCATGGATCATGGTGCCGCCGGCCTCGGACGACAGGACAACGGCCATCTTGCCTGCCGGCGCCCTGCGAGCGCCGAGCATCAGGACGGCCCGCTGCGCAGCCCGCTGAGCTGCTGCTTCGAGCGATGACGCGTCGAACAGCTCCATACCGCAGAATCCACCCACCGGTTCATAAGCTGTCTGGACAACGCCCCCTTCTGCCGCGATCACCTGCACGAAGGCGGTCACATAGGTCCGCTCATCCCCTGCAATGAACCCGTCAGAGCCTGCGATCGTCACACCTTGAAGATTTTCCCGATAGACCACCATCACCTGCCGAATACGCCGATCAACAGCCCGTGCTGTCGCATTAGCGCCCATAACCAGGGCCACCTTGCTCGCGGTGTCTGTGGCCCGGGGAGGTCGAAGAACGGGAAGATCGGCGGAAGGCCGTTTCCTCGTTAGATTCAGCATCGGGACGCAGGACGGGTCTTTTGACGCTGCCGCGGCCCTTCCTACTGCTTCGGCCAGTTCGTTGAGCGATGCCGTGGTAAGGTCATTCGTGTAAGCATAGGCTGTCTTTCCTCCCGTGACCAGCCGGACTCCAACGCCCCAATCCCTGCCGGAAACCACCTTTTCGATCCGGTCTTCCTCGCAGAGGATGGAAAAAGGCTCGCCCTGTTCAACATACAGATCGGCAAAATCCCCCCCCCGTGCCAGTATTTTGCTCAGCACTGCATCATAGTCTATCTCAAGCAATGCGATCTTCCTCCTGGCGCGCACCCCGGGTCGACGCAGGGAAAACATTCAGCCTCATCACGCTCCTGCATGCATCACAAACCAGCATATTGTACACCAGGGGGCCTCCGTTTTCAACTTTTACTTTACTTGACTATTTTTTCTGGTCTTTCCGCGGTTATCGTCATAGTCCTTTCGCAGAGGGACAGTCCCCATCGCACAGGGGGACTGTTCCTCTATCCGCCGACGGGCCGTTAAATAAACGGAAACTTCCTTGACAAAATCCAGTTTTACGGTTACCATTTTTTCATCCTAACTCTAATCGATGGCGGTGCTATGGAACAGAAAAAAATACTTATTGCCGATGACAACGAGAACATCCGGGAAGCACTCACGTATCTGCTGGAAGACGAAGGTTATAAATTAACACTCGCCAAGGACGGGGCCGACGCGCTCAGGAAAGTGCGTGAATTTCGCCCCCACATCCTGTTCCTCGACATCATGATGCCCGAAATGAACGGGTATGATGTCTGCCGCACCGTCAAGAACGATCCCGAACTCAAAAAGACCTACGTCATCATGCTCACGGCAAAGGGCCAGGTTGCCGAGCAGGAGCGCGGAAAGGAAGTGGGAGCTGATGAGTACATCGTCAAACCTTTCAGCCCCATGGAAATCCTGACAAAGATCAAGAACATCCTGGGCGCGCAATAAACCTGATGCCGAGAATGTCGAAATGGCAGATTGCCGATGAGCTGTATTATTCCGGGCATGCTCTTTTTCAGCAGGGCCACTATGAACAGGCCCTCGAGAAGCTTCGGCGCGGAGAGGATTTCTTCCGCCGCTTCGATGCCCGCGGACATCCTTTTCTGAGACCCCTTCAACATGGCATCTCCGGTCTCGCCAATACTCTCTTTCTGGAAGGCAGGTGCTATGAGTTCCTGAAAGAGTTCGACCAGGCAGTAACCTGCTTCGAGACCTGTTTCATTCACGCCAAGTTCGAGAAGCGGCGGCCCTTCAGGGCCTTCAAGCAGTCCGTTCAGCAGCATCTCGCCGCCTGTTACGAAACCCTGATCGATAAAACCGCTCCCGACGCAATGGCGAAGGTTGTTTCGAGCGTCCCTTCCATAAACATCTCCTATCAGTTCCCCTTTTCGCTCAGTCCCGACGCCATACTTATTGCCCGCCTGTATGAGATCTCACCCGAACGCCATGGGCCGTTCAAGGCTTTTTACGAGAACGCTCGCGCTCGCGACGCCGATTTGCGTAAACAGGACAAGCGGTCCGATGAAGGCTCGCTCAAAACCCTCAGCGCGGTGGTCTGGGGGGTCATCGGCGCTGTCTGGCTGTTCTATGGCATCATGGTTGCAAGAATGCTTTTTTTGAAACAGTAGCACCGGCTTGCTACACGGAGAAGGATTGCGCATGGATCAGGACGACATTAAAAAATATTCCGCTGAATTCGTGACAATGCTCACCCACGCCACCGCGGCGCTCACGACGATCCAGGGTCTGGAGGTCGGCTTTTTCGACAATTTATCACCGGAGACGCCCGTTTCCGCCGAAGAACTGTCCGGACACCTGGGCTACGATATCACGCGGGTCAGCCGCTGGCTTCGCTTCGGCATTGCCGGCGGATACGTGGCTGCAAAGGAAGGCGGCTTTGTCCTGACACCGAAAGGCGCTCTGCTCAGGAAAGACACCCCTGCGCCCGATCTTCTCGGCATCCATAATATGGTCAGCTATTTCACGACGGCCATCCAGCGTTCCCGCGATGTCTATCAGAAGGGCATGGGGCTGGACAGCATCACCAAGGGAAAGATCAGCAGAGATTATATCCCCCGGGTGGCATCGCAGCTCTCGCGCGCCTCAGCAGGCTTCTTCAAGTGGTCGGGCCTGTCCGGCGGCCATACGATCCTTGACCTCGGATGCGGCGACGGCTCGGTACTGCGCGAAACGGTAAAATCCTGCCCCGGTGTCAGCGCAACAGGCGTGGACATCAATCCCCATACCATTGAGCTCGGATCACGAAAAAACAGGGAGGCGGGCCTCCAGGACCAGATCGAGCTTCAGCAGGGAGATGTGACAAACCTCGAACGGTTCAAGGACAGCGCCTATGACTGGGTCTATGCCGTCAACTTATTCCACTTCCTGCCCGTCAAAAAGCGTGAGACCTTTCTACGCGAGATGATCCGCATATCACGGTTCGGGGTCTTCTTCAACCAGGTGATGACGAACACCCTCGGCACCCACGCCGTGGACGTGCTGCTCTCGACGCTCTTCTCCGACTACACAGGATTCTTCACCCTGGCCGACGCGGACGTCTTGATTCAAGAAGTTGGCATAAAATATTACGCGAGCCTCCCGATCATCCTGGGAGAATCAAGACTGATCGCGATGTACACGTCGACCACGGACATGCCTATCGGCCGTCTGTCAATCCTGAACCCGTCGAACAGGAGCTTCCTGGCGCAGCATGGCATTACGACGGCAAAGGAGCTTCTGACCGCCGACGCCGCGATGCTTGCAGGCGCCGGGATCGCCGTCGATGATGTCCGCCGGTCCGCTATCCAGTTGCTGTTCCCCTGACCCGGACAGGCCGGAACTCTGGACACACCGCGATTCGAACTGCCTCCGAAAAATCATCCGGGGGCTTTTCCGGGATCTCAGATACACCGCATCGACAAGAGTTTTGTTATATTCCAATTCCCCTGTTTCACTTTCAGCCTGCCAACCTGCGGGCAGAGCATGACCGGTTTCGGAACAGTTTCTCCTCTTAGCGCGAAGGTCCCCGATTATGAAACTGAACGTTTCAAAAAAAATTGCCTACAGCGAATTGCTCATCGCGGCAATGATTTTCACCACGCTGATCCCCTACATCATTTTCAACATGAATTACTCAGCGGTCCATCTGTTCCACTACGTCAACATCACGATGCTGATCCTCGCTCCCCTCGGATTCCTCTCTCTCTTTTACCTCATTGACCGTTGGGAGTGCAGGCCCATCGAAATGCTCTCGTTCTACCTTGAACGAGGCCTGGAGCCTCCCGAGGACATCATCGCGGCTGCGACCATCCGGACATTGAACCTTCCGCTGGTCCACTCCGCATCGATCCTGATCCGGTATGAGATCATCGTGCTGCTGGACTGCCTCTATATGGGATTTGTTGCGGACCTTCCCCTGCGGGAGAACATCCGGCTCGGCCTCTACGCAGGCGTCGGACTGTCCATTTTCCCTCTCTTCTCATTCTTTCTTACCGAGCGGCTCCTGCTTCCGGTCCGGGGGATCCTGGCCGAAAAAACGAAGAACATCCGCATCGACGACTCGAAAGTGATCAAGATCACCACGAGGACACGGCTCGTCGCGATCCTGCTCGCGACGGTCATCGCGCCGCTCATCGCCCTGGGCGAGCTCGTCTACCGGCGCATGAGCACGGAACTCGGTATACAGCTCGGCGGCATCGCGCTGGTGCAGCCGCTGATGGACCAGATGCAGAACATGATCTTCACGGTCACCGGCGTCGCCATCGTCATGGCCGCGGGGATCGGCATCCTGCTTGCCTCCAGCATCTCCGATCCTCTGGGCCGCATTGTGCACGTGATCCGCGAAATCGAACAGGGCAACCTGAAAGCACGCTCTCATCATATATCGAACGACGAGATCGGCGTCATGTCGCAAAGCTTCGACCGGATGGCGCAGGAGTTGGACAGGAACCGGGCAGAACTTGAGAACCTCAACCGAAACCTTGAGTTCCGGGTCACGGAGAAGACGCAGAACCTGACCCGGGCCTATGAACGGCTCCAGTTCTCGAACCAGAACCTCGCCGTCGCCAACCGGGAACTTGAAGAAGCGAACAAAAAACTGATGGAGCTCGACCGCCTCAAGTCAGATTTTATTTCCATCGTTTCCCACGAACTCAGGACCCCCCTCACCTCCATCAAGGCCTTTGCGGAGCTCATTCTCATGAAGCCGAACATGGCTGCCGAACGCCAGAAGAAGCTTCTCGGGATCATTAACACGGAAACTGACCGTCTTGCGCGTCTGATCAATGATATTCTGGATCTCACGAAGATCGAGGCGGGGAAATTGAGCTGGCACATCACAAAAGTGTCCATCGAACAGGTGGTGCGCGACTCAGTATCGGGCATCCAGTCCCTTGCTGATACAAAAAGCCTTTCTCTCGCCATGAAGTTCGGACAGGACCTGCCTGAGATCCCCGGCGATCGCGACCGGTTGATCCAGGTAATGACGAATATCCTGTCCAACGCCATCAAGTTCACGCCTCAGGGCGGTCGTGTGCAGGTCAATGTATTTTTTGAACAGATGGACCGGCCCCGGATCGTCGTCGAGGTGTCCGACACGGGCGTCGGCATCCCGCAGTCCGAACTTGATCACATATTCGAAAAATTTCACCGCTCGGGGGATTTGCTCACGAACACGGAGCAGGGCACAGGACTCGGCCTCTCCATCACCCGCCAGATCGTGGAGTACCATGGAGGGTCTATCTGGGCCACGAGCGAGCAGGGGTATGGGAGCACCTTTACGTTCACGCTGCCGCTGGATAAGGTATGGGGAGTTGACGGGATCTAGCAGGGACAGTCCCCCTGGGAACAAAGGGGACTAGGACAGGGACAGTCCCACTGGAACCAAAGGGGACTGTCCCTTTAGCCCCTGTCGCCTGTTTTGCGGCCGTAGAGGACGACAGCCAGGGCAGGGAGCAGAATCAAGGCTCCCAGCATGTTTACGAGGAACATGAAGGCCAGCAGCAGCCCCATATCGGACTGGAACTTCAGGGCCGAAAAGACCCAGCTCCCCACCCCGATCGTCATGGTCGCTGCCGTAAAGAGCACTGCGCTGCCACGTTGCCGCAAGGCTTCATAGAACGCGTCGATTACTGAATATCCCTTCTGCAGCCCGTATTTCATCCGCTCAAAAAGATAGATGCCGTAGTCTACGCCGACGCCGACGCCGAGCGCGATCACCGGGAGGGTCGACACTTTCAATCCGATGCCGAGCGACGCCATAAGCGCCTTTGCCAATACCGAGACAAGGGCCAGCGGAAGCACGATACTGATCGTTGCCCGCAGCGAACGGAATGTAATAAGGCAGAGAAGGATGATAACGCCGAACACCGAGGCAAGCATGGTCGTCTCGGCAGCGTCAACAGCTTCGTTCGTCGCCGCCATGACGCCCACATTGCCGCTGGCAAGAAGGAATGTGAACTTGTCCGTCCGGTTCTCGCCGTTGAATTTCTTTATCTCGCTCACGATGCGCCTGATGGTGCTTCCCTGGTGGTCCTTCGTGAAGATCATGATCTGCATGGAGCTGCAATCTGTGTTCAAAAGACCGGTGCCCGTATCGATGGGCGTTACGGATTGGGCGAGCATGTATTTGTTCCTGGGAAGGGCCCGCCATTTGATGCTTCCCTCGTTCCAGCCGGAATTCACGAGCTTTGCCAGACCGGGAAGGGACAGCACCGACTGCACGCCCTCGACGTTCTTCATCTGCCATTCAAAACGGTCGATGGTGTCCATAATGTCATAATTCGTGCAGGCGCCGTCGACGTGGTAGGACTGGGCAATGACGGACAGCACGTCCACGCCGATCGCAAAATTATCCACAATGGCCACGGTATCGAGATTGTAGCGCGAATCATCGCGCAATTCCGGTACGCCCTTGCCGGGATCACCTGTCTTCAGGTCCCGCGCCTTCCACAGTCCTCCTGCCAGCGCCGCAGCGGACAGGAGCAGCACCACTGCCGCAAATCGCGGGCGTTCGAATATGACCATTCTGCGCCAAAATCTGTTTGCCATTCCCTCCCGTGAAGCAAGTCTATCGAGAGCGGCCTGGTCCAGACGGACGGAGGAAAGCAGGACAGGCAGCAGCAGCATGTTCGTGATGATCGTAAGCAGCAGCCCGAGGGTGGCAGTGATGCCCAGTTCCCGCACCATGTCGATCTTTATATGCAGGATCACGAGAAAGCCCAGCGCGTCCGTTGCCAGGGCAATGATGCCCGGTGTCAGCAGGTTTTGGAGGGCAGTTCCCGAGGCCTTAGTTCCTTCCGCCCCCCTGAGGGTCTCGATTTTCCATGCATTGGTCATCTGTACGGCATGGCTCACGGCGATGGAAAAAAGGAGAAAAGGCACCAGAATGGACATGGGATCGATGCCGTAGCCCAGTAGAGGCAGCAGTCCCAGCAGCCATACCACGGGTGTCACAGCGCTGATGATCGTCGGGATGGTAAGCCGGAAGGACCCGGTGTAATAATAGAGCAGAACAAATATAATGACGAAAGCAAGGCCGAAAAAAACCACCACACCCCGGGCGCCGTCAGCTATGTCGCCGACGGCCTTGGCGAACCCGATGATATGCACGGTGATGCCGTTCTTCTCATAGTTGTCGCGAATGACCTCAAGCTGCGCTGCAACGGATTGATAGTCCAGCTTCCGGCCCGTGGTTGGATCGGTCTCCATCAACTCCGCGCGCACCAGCGACCCTTGAAAGTCATTGGAAACCAGCCTGCCCGCAGCGCCTGATTTCAGGATGTTCTTCCTCACCCGCTCAAGGTCCTGCGGCGTACCCTTGAAATCAGCAGGGATGACCGTGCCCCCGGCAAAGCCTTCTTCGACCACTTCAATGAACCGCACGTTCGGGGTGAACAATGAGGTCACCGTTGCGCGGTCAACACCGGGAATGAAGAAGACATCGTCGGTCACTTTTTTGAGCGTGGTGAAAAAGTCCGGGTTGAAGATATCGCCGTCCTTCTGCATCAGGGCCACCAGCACCCTGTTGGCTCCGCCAAAGGACCTCTCGTACTCCCGGAATACCTTCATGTACTCGTGCTCGAGCGGGACCATCTTGTAAAAGCCGGCATCAACGCCGAGCTTCGTCGCCGACACCGCCATCAGTACGGTGATGACCGCAAAAACTATCACGATGGCCTTGCGGTATCGTATCACTATCTCAACAAACCTGCTCTTCAGGTCATCCATGGATTGTCCGTTCTTTCAGTTGTTCACAGTATCAAAAAATTCCCGTTGCCTGCTTGACGAGCTTTGCGTGACAGGGACAGTCCCCCTGGAATCAAAGGGGACTATGACAGGGACAGTCCCCCTGGAATCAAAGGGGACTGTCCCTTTACTGCACATCCATCCGCGATACCCCTGCCTCGCCGAAGAGCAGCAATTCCGTGTCCGAGACGCGAACTGCTGCGCTGAATATCTTGCTGCCTGCCTGTTTCTTCAAGCGAAAGGTCTTTCCGTTGTCACTGCTCAGCAGCACGGTCCCGTCCTGGCCGACCAGAACGACCATTCCCTTGACCGGCTCGAGGCCGCCAAACAGCGATGCTTCGTCAGACGTCGGCAGGGACCGCCAGTTTGCTCCGCCGGCGTCAGATCGGTAGAGATGACCGCGCAGACCGTACAACAGTACGCCGCCTGATCTCAGGGTCAGAACGCCAAAAAATGACCCCCGATAGGGAGACGCAAGGCGCTGCCACGATGCGCCGCCGTCGACCGAGCGGTACAGCGTGCCGGCTTCACCGGCAAGATAGATCGTGCCCCCCGCGCTTCCCGAGATCGAATTGATGTGCATGTCGTCGCTGATGGCGCTCTTTTTCTTCCAGGTCCTGCCGCCGTCCATGGTCGCGTAGAACTGCCCATAGGCGCCCACGGCAAATCCCTTCGTCCGGTCACTGAACCAGATGTCCAGCAACGGCGCTTCCTGCTGCGGGGCTGAGTGCGTCTGCTCCCAGTTCTCTCCGCCGTCAATGGTGCGGAGGATCACCGAGTCGTGGCCCGCGGCCCAGCCGTGTGTGTCATCGATGAAAAAAAGGGCTGTCAGGGTCGCCTGAACAGGTACGCGCGCTCTTTTCCATGTGCCGCCTTTGTCGTCGGAGTAAATGATCTGGCCCCGCTCGCCAGCAGCGATCACTCGCGAACCTGCCAGCAGGGCGTCAAGAAGCAGAATATTGTCAACGCGGACAGTGCTGGAAGATGGAGCAGTGGCTTGATCATGCTGGGAGCAGGAAGCGGAAAAAAGCAGCACGATACTGATAAGGAAAATATTGACCGGTTTCATCTAAAAAAGCCCTGTTTCCTTTCTCGTAGGGGCGACCATGGTCGCCCGGACCTTGTCCCCTTTCGTAGGGGCGACCATGGTCGCCCGCAAAGGGACTACC
This sequence comes from Nitrospirae bacterium GWC2_57_13, assembly GCA_001805055.1. Classification (GTDB taxonomy): domain Bacteria; phylum Nitrospirota; class UBA9217; order UBA9217; family UBA9217; genus GWC2-57-13. The sequence goes on along the minus strand of MHDZ01000043.1, from coordinate 13,469 downwards.
TCGTCCCCAGCCCCCTCAGTCCGGCTGGTGTAAAGTGCGAGGGATTCCGCTGAATGGGAGTATAGACCCTCGGCTCCGCGTTACGGAGCCCCATGGCCAGGTAGCGGCCTGACTGAAGGTCATAGTGCACCTCGAGCGTACCGTAATACATCGGGAGATTGTAAAAATTGATGGAATGCATCTCGCCCACGCGCCACAGTTCTCCCCGGGCATCGTACTTGTCAACGAGCACAACGGCCCAGGAATCCTCGTCGATATAGAAAGTGCGGCGTTTGTAGATATGGCTTGTGCCCGCCTTGACCGTTGCATCCACCACCCAGACCCGGTGAAGCTCGTACCGGGCATGGTCGGTATTGATATGGCCGGGCTTGAGGATGTCGGCATACTTGAGCGTATTGCCTGACAGCTTGTATGAATTGTAAGGAATATACATCTCCTTTTTGCCCACAAGCTTCCACTCATAACGGTCCGTGGCGCCGTTGAACATCAGGAAATCGTCATTGGTCCGCAGCCCGTCCGAGGCTGTGCCCGGACTGTCATAGGCGACCTGGGGAGCAAGCCGCACCCTCCGCTGTCCGGGATTGTACGTCCAGGCCTGGCGGGGCTGCTTCACCTGGTCGGCGAACTCATGGACCAGCAGGATCTGTCCGGCGAGCCGTGCAGGCGCTGTCACGATCTGCAGGAAGTTGAAGAGCTTGTTCTCCTCCTTATCCTGCTCGGCCTTCGTGCTGCTGCCGTAATGCATGTCATACTCGTACTCGAACCGGACAGGCGTATAGGCGCCGTCCCTCAGCACTGCCGCCTGACTCCACTGCACAGAGTAGGTATTGCCCCGGTACCGGGCCAGATGGTTCCAGATAGCTTCAAGGCCGCTCTTCGGGATCGGGAAGGGAATGCCGCCTGTGGAGCCGACAAAGCCGTTTCCGCCTGCCGTGAGCTTCACTTTCACGGCATTCGCCATAGTCTCGTCATAGTGCTTCTGGGGAAAGGCCGAACTGCGCCGCGTGGGATAGACCTTCATCTTGAAGGCCGGATATTTCTTCATCAGCCCCATCTGGCCCGGTGCGAGATGCTCCTTGTAGGTCTCCATGTTGCCGGCATCGATGGTAAAGAGCGGTTTATCGTCGCTGAAGGGATCGGGGTAATGGCCCCCCTCTTTATAACCGGGAACGGACTTCGTGATACCGCCCGTCCAGGCAGGAATGGTGCCCGCGGCATTGCCTGCCGTCTCGGCGCCGAGAGGCGTGAGGCTTTTGCCGAGCTTTGCTGCTTCCTCTTCCGGCACTGCGGCGATAGCTGCAGACGCCGTGAAAAGGATCGTTATGAGAAGCATTATCAGCCTTTTAATCATCATGTCCTTCCTCCTTGGGAAAATCAGATTAAGCGGGCGACCATGGTCGCCCCTACATGTATAACAGCGATATGACCTGGAGCGATTTGAGCCGCAGCGCGGCGAACCCTGCGGGGAACATCGACACCGCGCGTAGGGGCGGGCCTGCCCGCCTGGTTATCAATGCCAATTCCGTTCCGCCTGACGGTTGACGGCTCTTAGAACGAATAGCTCACCGACGCCGATATAAAGTCCCTGTCCTTCAGCGGATTGGCGCTGCTGGCGTATTCCAGAGGCTGGGTTCCAACAGCAGTAGTATCAGTCCCTGCATAGGTCCGGCCGCCGAAATAGCTCGTGTAGGCAATGTCGGCCTGCCACACCTGTCTGAGATTGTACCCAAGGCCCACGGTCACTGCCTTTATCCCCTCATTAAACGTCGGACTTACACCTCTCACGTCATGGGAATAGGCAATTCTGGGAGACAGCGCCGCGGCTCCAAGCGCGTTTTCAAAATCCATACGCGCCACGGCACGATAGCCCCAGGAACTCTTCGTGGCGTAGCCTTCTGTCTGGTACGATCCATTGGCTGCGTTAGCTGAACCCGGCGCAGGAAGATGAGTGCTCGGCCCGCTGAACAAAAGATTGTCAGGAAGATTGAGATAAGTATATCCAACCTCAGCAACTATCACAAACTGCTCTGCGCCGATCGTAGGACCGAACGCCTTTGTGCCTGTGACCTGTGCCTGATGCATCTGGACGCGGCGGTAACCGGTAATCTCTGTGCCATAAGGAACGGAAAAAGCTGCTGTGGCATCACCGGTAATATTATTCTGCAAACCCACGGCAGCAAGAAGCAGTTCTATTGCAGCAAGCTGGACAGGCTGATTGGGACGGTATGAATATTCTCCCTGAAGTGCTATTCCGGCAGGGCCCGAGGTATTGAAGCTTGTGCCATAAAGCTTGATGTCCTCAGGGTAATCAGCAAAGTATGTTGCTGTTCTTCCGTTGGCGAAAGCGCAAGCGTTTTGAGTTGCCTGCGTGACAGTCCCGCCGCCCGCAAGCGTCCCACTGAACGTAGGGAGATCTACTACCGTACATGTGTCAAAAGGTGCAGTTGACGCAACAGTTATACCACCTCTTACGCCTGATGCAAACGGTGTCCTGCTGTGATATTTCATCACAAAGAATCCGAATTCCGTATTATTAAGGCTCGGCGCAAACTGCCTTAGCGCAAACCCGTATTGACCGCTGTCACCGGGTTCTCTGTCAGCAGTTCTTGGCGCCCATGCCTGGGCTGTTGGAACGGCAGGAAATGCTCCAGCTGCGCCGTGCTGATCGTTTCTGCGACCAAAGCCAATATAGACCTTGTCGCCGTCATCAGAGATATAATCATTGGTGCTGAAGTACGAGCCTTTGGGGTCGATCTCAGTTTTTTCCCAGTTCACGAGATAGACGCCCTCAACGGTCGTATTGTTGGCTATAGACTGCGAGAACCAGCCCATGGGAGTGGGGATGAAGGCATCCCTCAGCTCTGCGCCGGGAGCGCGGAGGCGCGTAACGTCAACGGGGTTGATGACGTTGATGCCGTTCGGGATGAAGGTGCTCTCTCCCCAGCTCACCACCTGGTTGCCGGCGCGTACATTCAGGGTCCGGCCGCCAAGGTCGAAGGAGGCGCGTCCGTAGGCGTCAAGAAGTTTTACGTCATTTATCAGCCGGTCCTTGGCAAGGGGGCCGAGTTCTTCCTTGTTTCGAGAAGCGGCGTAGTCATAGAAATAATAGCCTCGGAGGAAAACGCCGTAATTGCTGTACGCCACATCAAACTCATGGGTCACTTTCACGAGACCCGACACAAGGTCTCCCCGATCGTAGTTCAAGTCCCCATCATCCTCATTCGGTGACCGCGACGTCCCGCCGTTGGTGATGCCGATGAGCGAAGGGTCCTGGTCCTGCATGCGCCACATGGCGCCGATCGAGATCGTGGTATCGAAACTGCCTGTTACGCTGCCTGACTCGTTCTTGAACTGATAGGCTTGCGCAGGCCCCGCTGCGGACAGGGCCAGCAAAACTGCCATTGCCGTACAGACCGCATATGCCGCACCAAACCACCTAAACAGCATCTTCATAATCAGCCCCCCTTTTTATCTGAAAAGCCCCCCTCACCTTTATCCTCTCCCCCGAGGGGAGAGGGCGGGGTGAGGGGTTTTCAAATGTTTCAATAAGACGACCATGCTCTCTTTTATTGAAAAACCCTGTAATTGTCAAGAGATAAATTGTAGCCTTTTGGCTTGACCTGCGCACATTTTGCACTTATAATTGCGTTTAGTCTGTCAAAAGGGACCATTCCTAACGCGTATTACACGACTTCTGCCAGGGAGGCTCCACACTATGAGAAAGATAGCTGTCATTTTCGCAGCGGCACTCAGCAGCACGCTCCTTCTGTCATCCACCGCATCTGCAACGGGTTTTCGACTCCCCGAGCAGAGCGCCACGGCAACAGGCATGGCAAGCGCTTTCGTAGGCCAGGCTGACGACGTGTCCGCCGCATGGTACAACCCGGCAGGCCTCACCCGCCTTGACGGCACACAGATCGTAGCCGGCATAGTACCCATCTATGCCTCCCTCACGCACGACACCACAGCAGGAACAACCGATGCTTCAGACCGGACCATACATCTGCCTGTTTATGTCTATGCCGCTCACAAACTGAATGACAGATTGTCTCTCGGTCTCAGCATGAACAGCCCCTTCGGTCTTTCCACCGACTGGGCGGACTCCAGCGCCACGCGATATGTCGCCACCTTTTCGAAAGTCGTGACTTTCAATATCAACCCGAACATAGCATATAAAATGAGCGACAACCTGTCCCTGGCCTTCGGAATTGATTACATGAAAATCAGGGCCACGATGGAGAATATGCTGGATCTCAGCGGTATCGGGTTGGGCGACCAAAACTTCAGGCTTAACGGCGATGGGGACGGATGGGGATTGAATGCTGCGGCGCATTACAAAGCAACTGACGCCCTAAACCTCGGCTTTTCCTACAGAAGCAGAATAAAGACGGCTATCGAAGGGACCGCAGATGTCAATGCGATCGCTCAATCCAATCCCGGCTCGACGGAGATCACGCTGCCGGACATCATCCACTTCGGCGCTTCGTATAAAGCATCGGAAAAACTGACGCTCAATGCCGATCTGGAATATACCCTGTGGTCCACGTATGACAGGATGGTCATCACGTCGAACACGCTTCTTGCTTTGACTGGCGGCGCTACCGACACTCAGACAAACGAATTCCAGTGGAAAGACACATGGTGCCTGCGATTCGGCGGCCAGTACATACTGTCGGACCCCTGGAAGCTCCGGGCTGGAATCCTGTATGACAAAAACCCCGTGCCGGAAGATCGCTTCGACACCCGTATTCCTGACGCGGACCGGCTCGGCCTCTCTGTCGGCACCGGTTATGCTTCCGGGAAGATCACGGTGGACGCAGCCTATATGTACCTGATGTTCATGGACAGGACGATCTCGGACAGTTTGGCAGATGGAACGACAGATACCCTGAACGGTGACTACAACTCCGAAGCCCACATGGCCAGCATCATGATCGGCTACAAATTCTGATTTTCGAGTGATCGACCGTAGGGGCGGGCATGCCCGCCCGCAGAAAGGCGGCCGTGGCAGCCCGCAGAAAGGGCGACCATGGTCGCCCCTACGTGCGCAGATGCCCTTTATCCTCTTGACTTATCAGGCCTTTCCGAAGTACAGTAGCGTATGAAGTTGACGCCCCTGCAGAAAAAACATCTTGCCCCTTATCTCTTTATCTTCGTCCTCATCTTCGTTCTTTCGATCATCATCATCCTGAGCCAGTTCTTCCACCAGACGCTCCAGGATGAGATGGCCGACCAGTTCAACCGGCATCAACAGCTCCTCGCCAGGGAAGTGGCAACGAACATCGAGAGCTTCATCGACCACGTCCACAAGAACATCCGCGTCATTTCCCAGCTTCCCGAGATCAACAAGATCGACCAGAGCCCCCGCTGCAAGGTAGTTGCAGAAGCCATCACATCAGAGGTACAGAGCGAAATGCTCGTCACCGTCCAGGTCCTGAGCGCGAATGGACGTGTGCTCTATGACAGCGCCCATGTGAAACCAATGGGCGCGGATCTGTCCCACACCGAATATTTCAAGAACGCTCGCAAGCTCAAACAGAATGAAAAAATGATCACCGACATCCTGGAGGTCCATGACCCGAACCACAATTCCCGGGAATTCATCGTGGCCACCCCCATTTACCAGAACCTCAGAGATCCTCACGTCCATGAATTCGCCGGCATTGTCCAGGCCGTGCTCTCCCTTGACGGCATTTCCCAGAAATATCTCTCCAGGATCACCTCTGGCACCCGGGGCTATGCCTGGATGATGGACGGCAGCGGCACCCTGCTCTATCACCCCACGCAGGAAATGATGGTCGGCAAGAACCTCTACCAGGCCGACAATACCTGCTTCGAATGCCACGCATCGTTCGATCTTGAAAAAAAGATGCTTGAGGGCAAGGCCGAAACATTCGGCAGCTACCACGCGCCGGGCGGCGAGAACAAGCTGCTCGCCTTCTACCGCATCCACCGGGGCCCCAAATCCTGGATCATTGTGGTCTCGGCGCCCTATTCGGAAGTTATCGCGTTGATGCAGAAGAGCAGACAGTTCTATTCCCTGCTGATCATATCCATCTTCGTGACCACCATCTTCGTCTCCCTCACCGCGGTGGTAACGTACAAGAAAAAGATCACCGCCGAGGAAAAGACGCGTCATCTCGAGAACCAGCGTCGCCTGGAGCGGGAGATCGAGATCGCAAAGAACTATCTTGAGAATATCGTCGAGAACACCGAAACGAACCTTATGGTCCTCGACAAAGATTATCACGTCAAGACGCTGAACACGGCCCAGGCCCGGACGCTCGGCCGCCCCAAGAGCGACATCTTCGAACGGCCCTTCTTCTCGCTCTTTCCCGACAATCTTGAGCCCTATGAAGGCATCCCCTTCGAGACGATCCTGAACCGCACGCTGAACGGCAGCAGCTTCGAGATCAGAAATTACCGGATCACCGGGATCCAGTCGATCCCCCTGTACCTCGATATGTTCATCAGCCCTCTGCTGCTCGGCGGGAAGATCGACGGCATTTTGATCACGGGCACGATCGTTACGAGGCGCGTGGAGCTGGAAGAGGCCCTCAAGCAGTACACGGTGGAGCTGGAAGACAAGGTCGACAAGGGAACGGCAAAGGCGAAAAAACTGGAGGAGCAGGTGCTGCATTCCGAGAAGCTTGCCGCCCTCGGCCGGCTCGCAGCGGGAGTGGCCCATGAGATCGGCAATCCGCTCACGTCCATCTCGACCTTCGCCCAGCTTCTGCGCGAGATGGCCACGGACGAGTTCTCGAAGAGCAGCCTCGACGTCATCAACAATCATATCCAGCGGATCACCGATATCGTCCGCCAGATGTCCACCTTTTCGCGGCCTGACACCACGAATGTCAAATATGCGCAGTTGAACGACATTATGAGGAATGCCCTGGACCTGATGCGGTTTGACAAGCGCATGAAAGACAATATCGATATCGACGTACAGACGGACCCGGACCTTCCAAAGACCATGGTCGACGAAGGCCAGATGAACCAGGTATTCGTCAACATCATTCTGAACGCCTTCGATGCCATGCCTGACGGCGGCAGACTGACCGTCACGACGGAACAGGGCAAGGACGATCAGGATGGGGATGCCGTAGTTATTCGCTTCGCAGATACCGGCATAGGCATTGCTCAGGAAGACATCGAAAAAGTATTCGACCCCTTCTTTACTACGAAAGAGGCAGGCAAAGGAACGGGCCTGGGGCTTGCCGTCAGCTACAATATCGTCAAGAGCTACCAGGGCGATATCCGCATCAAGAGTGAACCAGGGAAAGGCACGACCTTCACGGTCACGCTGCCGGTCGTCAAAGAAAAGCACTAGTAACTGAAGAGTCAAAAGCTACTCAAATCGGGTTGAATCTTTTTAATAAAATTATATGGGCACCGTAAACAAAGGATGAAGCGGTTGTTTTTAAACCGCCGTTTTCCGAAAATTTGCACTTTCCAATTTACAATTTTCAATTCCGCTTTATGCGGATTAGGAGCTCAGCATGTCAAAACCCAACATCCTGGTCGTCGATGACGAAAAAGACATCTGCATGGCGCTGAACATCCTGCTTTCGAAAGAAGGCTACAGCGTTCGGGAAGCCTATAACGGCGAGGAGGCGGTCGAACTCATCAAGCAAGAGGACTTCGACATCGTGATGACCGACATCCGGATGGAGAAGATGGACGGTTTCGAGGTGTTGAAAGAAGCGAAAAAGATCAGCCCCGGCACGGAAGTGATCATGATGACCGCCTTCGCCTCCGTGGGCTCAGCAGTTGACGCCATGAAGGCCGGCGCAGTTGACTACATAACCAAGCCTTTCATCAACGACGAAATAAGGCTGACCGTACGGCGCATACTCGAGAGCCGAAATCTCCAGATGGAGAACCTGATCCTGCGCCAGGAGCTGAGTCAGCGGCCGCCCGCTTTCAAGAACATCATCGGCAGTTCCGAGTCCATGCAGAAGATCTTCTCGATGATGGAGAAGGTCATCCCGAACAAGAGCAATATTATGATCACCGGAGAAAGCGGTACAGGCAAAGGACTGATCGCGCAGGCCATCCATGAAGGGGGCCCCCGCAAGGACAAGCCCTTCATCTCGATCAACTGCGGGGCCATCCCCGAAAACCTTCTCGAAAGCGAGCTTTTCGGCCACAAAAAAGGCGCTTTTACCTCGGCGGTGGATGATAAGAAGGGATTGATCACCATGGCCGACGGCGGCACCCTCTTCCTCGACGAGGTGGGCGAGCTTCCGCAGCCTCTCCAGGTAAAGATCCTGCACGTTATCCAGGAAAAACAGCTCACACCGGTGGGCGATACACGGATCATTCCCGTTGACATCAGGATCATTGCGGCCACGAACGCCGACCTTGATTCCCGGATCAAGAGCGGCCAGTTCCGGGAAGATCTGTACTACCGGCTGAACGTCATCGAGCTCAAGATGCCTTCTTTGCGGGAACGACGAGATGACATCCCCGTGCTGATCAAGCATTACCTCGATATTTTCAAGAAGGAAGCGGGGAAGGAAATTCAGGACATCGACTATGAAGCCACCCAGGCCCTGCTGGCCTATGACTGGCCCGGCAATGTCCGGGAGCTGAGGAACACCATTGAGCGGTCCGTGGTGCTCACCGAAGGCGGCGTCATCACGCTGCACGACCTGCCTGACAAGTTCCGGACCCTCGATGTGGAAGGCGTGTCCACGTCGTCTCTCCGGCAGGCCCTTGACGGTTTCGAGCGGGACTACATCAAGCGCAGCATGGCCGAGAACAAGGGCAACAAGGAAGAAACGGCCCAGAAGCTAGGTGTTGACCTGGCGACCTTGTATCGAAAGCTCAAGAAGCTCAAGGTCGACGTCTGAACAACCGCTGAAATAGGGACAGTCCCCTTTGGCTCGAGGGGGACTGTCCCTGTCCAAAAGCATCAGCCCTCGCCCTCATCAGCCGACGTCGCCAGCGTTTCGCGGCGCTTCAGGGCGATAGTGCTGACGCTGGACGCCGGCAGCGAGACCCACTGCATGGACGTTTTTAAGTGCACCTCCGTGTCCGACACCTCGACTAGGACTCCGCTGTATTTCATGCCATTCGCCATGACATCCACTTCTTTTCCGATCATATCCAGGATATCTAGCATGGAACCTCCTTCAAATGCGAGAAATTAAGAAGATCAGAGGTTGAGAAATTGAGAAAAAAAAGCCGTCCCCATCTTCCCATCTTCCCTTTTTTTCCCCTCTTCCCAGCCTCCCATCTTCTTCAATTCCCAACCCTACATTTCCAATCTTGCCCAGCTCTTCCGGTGATATCGCCAGAGCATTAAACTGACTCGCATCAGCCAGTCCAGGATCATTACGGACCAGACAAAGTGAATTTCCCATGCCCAGACTGCCGCAAGCATGGCAGCCAGGGGTATACGCACAAGCCACATGCCGGCAACGGTCGCGAACATGATGAAACCCGTGTCCCCTGCGCCTCGCAGCGAGCCCCCCACAACCATCGTGATGGCGAGCGGGATCTGAGCAAAGGCCACGATCTTCATATACAAGATGCCGTAGCGGATCACGTCAGGGTCATTCGTGAAGGCCCTGAGCAGTCCGTAAGGAAAGAAAAAGAAGACGAAGCCCATGGTAGCCATCAGGATCACGGCGAGCCGGTTGGCCTCGTAGGCGGAAATCCTTGCTTCCGCCTGCTTCCCTGCGCCGAGGTTCTGGCCAACCATTGTTGCCGCGGCCACCGCGATGCCATATCCAGGCATGAAAGAAAAAGCCTCAATGGCAAGACCGACCTGGTGCGCCGCATACACGGCTGTTCCGTACAACAGGATGATCTTCGCGAAGATCAGCGACCCCGTGTTCTGCAGCAGCCGGTCGACAAACACCGGCAATCCCAGCTTTGCGTTCAGGAGCAGATATTTCATCTCGAAGCGGCGCGAAGGAACGATGTAGCGCTTTCGTACAGACCGGTAAAGAAGGAACATGGCGCCCATGCCTTCCGCAATTGCTATCGCAATGGCAGCCCCTCTGACGCCGAGGACGGGAAATCCTGCATGGCCGTAGATCATGGGATAGGCCAGTGACACGTACATCAGGTTCACCAAAAGCGTGGCGTAGAGAGGTGTTTTGGTATCGCCCGTCCCGTGCATGATGCCCGAGATGACATTGATGAAGATGGTGAAGAATATGAAAGTGAAGATGATCCCTGCATAGTCCGACAGCATTGCCCGCACATCGCCGGATGCGCCCAGGAAGAGCCCGAGACGGTCCGCAAAGGCATGGCCAAGGACCATGATGACCGCTGCGCCAACGACAGCAAGCAGAAGAGACTGAAATGCCGCCTGGCCCGCGTCCTCCCTCCGGTTCGCGCCCCAGAGCTGCGATACCTGCACGGTCACGCCCACATTGATCCCCCAGGACAGGCTCATGAGCACGAAGACCATGATCTGGCCGATGCCTACCGCGGCAATGGCCGATGCGCCAAGACCGCCTACGAGAAATATGGCAATGATACCTACGGAGCGCTGGAGGAGGCTGGAGAGGACGACAGGGAGTGCAAGGGAGAATACCTGCTTACGTATCGATGGCTGCATGACGCTATGATACGTATCAGAGGGCCGCTAATCAACAAAAAAAGTCGCTCTTCAGAGCCACTTGATTGATATACTAAGACATGCGGTAGTAATGCCACATAGTTCGTCATTCCCGCGAAAGCGGGAATCCAGAAACAATGCCAAAACTCTGGATTCCGGGTCAAACCCGGAATGACGGATTATTTTCTATGAGGCTCTACTAATGACCCTCTTAGTAAAACGACCAATTCATCACTTACCGAGTGCCAATAAGGCTCTGATCACCAGTATCTGTCATCGCCGGGGTGACACGCATTATTAAGGCACTGAGCCGCCACAGGGTCATAATCAAAAAAGACATAAATGTAGGTAGGGGGATCAAAGGGCGACGGTGGAAGCAATTTTCGCGCGATTTCATTCGTATTTGGATCAACGTTATATGACTGATTCACGTGCAGTAAAGGATCAAAGATTACCTCAGTTGAATCACTTCCGAGGTCTTTAATGATCGTCAGGTTATGGCACGTTTTGCATTGTCTGTTCTCATGATGCTTGTGACTATTCGCTTTTGGATTGCCCCGCTCATATACTGGGGTAGGTTTTAAATAACCATCCTCATAGCCTCCATGGCATGAACTGCATCTTAGTTGATAGTCCTCTGAATATGCCGTGCCCCATAACGGTGAAACGTTTGATGAAATGCTGCCCGTCACGAGAGAAGTACCATCGCTATGGCAATAGGTATTCAAACAGTTGCCATATGCATCGAAGGCGACAGCGGTCCCAGAATACGATGCAACGGCCGTTCGCGTATCAGCTGTTGAAAAATCGACTGACGAGTTTCCATCAAGATGGGACGCAAGGTCGGGTTCTCCTGGAACAGTGTGGCAAAGAGAGCAGCTGTATGAGTGTCCTCCTATCGCCGATGCATGCCTCACATGACTGCCGCGGATTGGCGGATTGCCGGGCGTTGACCCATGACAGCTGTTGCAGATATCCGTGATCGGAACTGCGGGTACACCGTCGATGTGACAGTTTCTGCAGGAAAGGGATGAAAGAAGCTCTACCGGGTCTTCGTTGTGGCATTGGTCGCAAAACTGCCGGTCATCGAGCGCCACCTGCGAATGGCCTGCCGTGACCCACTGTGTTGGATGACCATGCTGAAAATCATCACCCTGTGTGTATTTGGACTGGCTGTCATCGACACCGCAGGCTGAAAAGAGCATCATATGCAAGAGCAATATAATAAACTTCGACGTTTTGCCTGCAGTGATCATCAATTGCCTCTCGCACACTCAGCGCTATGGGGTGAAATGACGCCAGTGGTTTAACAGTAGCGCAACAGTGCTGAATAGTATGTAGCAGGAGAGGCGGCAGGTGTCAACTAATTTTCTTGGTTCATTTTTTGTTTCTTTTGTATTACTGCACCAGCACCTTCATCCCCTGCATGTAGAACGTTCCCGCAACAGCAGCGGTCATGAGACATGCGAGAGTAGCGGCCAGCAGAGCGCGAAGACCGACGCGCGATATGTCCCCTGCCCGATTCGGCGCCAGCGCCGCGATGCCGCCCACGAAGATGGCGAGGGAAGCCACATGAGCGAACCCGCAGAGGGCGTAGACAGCGATGAACGCGGACCGGGGGTCATGCAAGGACTGGTTCGTCAGCAGAACGGCAAGGTCCTGGTAGGATTTGACTTCCGTCACGATGGCGCGCTCGCCGATGATCTTCGCGATCTCGACGGCGTCTGACGGCGGGACACCGATGATGAGGGTAAAGGGATAGAAGATATACCCCAGAAGTCCCTTGAGGGACCAGTCGAAATTGACGTTCAAAACACTGTTAACGCCGGATCCCGCTGCGGTAAGGACCAGATCAACAAGGGCAACGATCCCGAGCAGGGCGAGCAGCAGGGCCATGATGCCTATCACGAGTTTCATTCCCGCGTTCGCGCCGTTGATGATCGACTCCATGAGCGTGGATTCCTTCTCATAGGACGGATGCACGTCGATCCCCAGCGTCTCCGGCTTCCCGGTCTCGGGCATCAGCAGCTTTGACATCACAATGGCCGCCGGAGCAGACAGGAGGGACGCGGAGATGAGGTGTCCGGCGATGGTCGGGAACTGGGAATGCAGAATGAACACATACAGAGCCAGCACGCTCGACGCCACCGTTGCCATGCCTGCTGTCAGGATCGTGCAGAGTTCTGATGGCGTCATGCGCTCGATATAGGGACGGATGGTCGTTGCCGACTCGATGCCCACGAAAATATTGCTTGCTGTGCAGAGCGACTCGGCCCCGCTGATCCGCATGAGCCGCGTGAAGCCGCGTGAAAAAATACCGATAAGCCAGGGCATGAACCCGATGTAGTACAGCAGGCCCATAAGGCTCGCGAAGAACACGATCGTGGGAAGGGCCTGGAAGGCAAGGATGAAGCCGAGGGAGCCCTCCCCTGCCTCGTTCACGGCACCCGGCGGCAAGGCCAGCCGGCCGAAGAGGAACTTTGTGCCTGCAGCTGCGCTGTCCAGGACCTTGATGACCACGTCGTTCAGGAAGAGAAAGAGCTTCGCGCCGACGGGGATGATGAAGATGAAGACGCCGATCAGGAGCTGCAGGCCCACGCCCCAGATCACCACCCGCCAGTTGATCACCTTTCTGTTCGTTGAGAGTGCCCATGCAAAGGCCATGAGGATGAAGATGCCGGCAAAGCTGACGAGGTTGTACATGGATGTTCGGGTTCTCCTTACTAGAGATGAATTTGAAGGGATGTGCAGGTTTCACCTACAAGTTGTGGCTCATTAAAGTTGCAACGATTAACGATTATTGGCGCGAGTTCAATCTCGAAGTGCAACGCTTGAGGCCGCGACCTCCAATGGCGTTTTATAGCCGAGGCACTTCCTCGGTCGGCTGTTA
>MHDZ01000042.1 GCA_001805055.1 Nitrospirae bacterium GWC2_57_13 | reverse complement strand
GCGCTGAACCTGCCCCTGTCCGAGTACAGTTTCGCGAATATCTATCTATTCCGGGCGGCCCATGCCTATGAGGTCGTTCTGGATGATGAGATTTTCATCAGGGGCCGTTCCTACGACGGCCGGACCTATCTGATGCCGACAACGCCCGTGGCCTCGCTCGACCCTGCCTATCTCAGGATAATGATGAGGCATGCCGATTTTTTGTTCCCGGTCCCTGAACACTGGACGGACCTTTTCAGCATAGACGAATTCGACGTAGCCTACAATAAGGGCGACACGGACTATGTCTATACCGTAGAAAAAATGAGCACCTATCCCGGCAGGCGGCTGCATAAGAAGAGGAACCTGTTGAGTCAGTTCATGAACCATCATCGTCATGAGGCACACCGGCTGACAAAGGACCGTATCGAAGATGCCGCTGCCGTTCTTGAGGAATGGCAGAAGGCGTCACCACAGGAGGCCGGCAGGACCGATTATCATCCCTGCCGGGAGGCCCTTGAACGGTTCGAGGAGCTGGGGCTGTGCGGTGGGGTGTACTACGCCGATGATGAGGTCGCGGGATTTGTGATCGGCGAGCGGCTGAACAGTGAGATGGTGGTGCTGCACTTTGCCAAGGCCAAGACGAAGTTTAAGGGGATCTACCAGTATATGTTTCATACCTTTGCCGGGCTGCTGCCCGAACAGTTCGAGTTTCTGAACCTGGAGCAGGACCTTAACAAGGAGAACCTGCGCGTGTTCAAGTCATCGTATCAGCCGGACCGGATGCTGAAGAAGGCCCGGGTGAAGCTGAAGTGAGCAGGAAAACAGCCGTAAAAAGGGACAGTCCCCTTGGATTCTAGGGGGACTGTCCCTGTCATAATCCTGGAGAGTCACGGCCCTGTTGAACAGGTTCCGCGGAGGCCGTGCGGAAAGGAAGTGATCGTCATGATCAAAACGATACTGGTAGCAACGGACGGATCAAAGCAGGCAATGAAGGCGGTGGATTACGCGGTGGGCCTGGCGGGCCAGGCCGGCGCGTCGCTCCTGGTGCTGTCTGTTATCGACAGGAGCTTCCTGGTGGCCCAGACCATCCATTCGTCGGCGACGCCGACAAAGATCAGGATGCCCGTGGAGGAGTACCTGAAGCAGGCGGCGGAAAAGTACCTCGGCCAGGCTGTTGCGGCCGGTGCAAAGAAGAAGGTGCGTGCGAAAAAGGTGATCAAATACGGCCATCCCGTAGAGGAGATCGTAAAGGAGGCACGGCGTTCAAAGGCGGACCTGATCGTGATCGGCTCCCGCGGGAAGAGCGCGCTCAAGGCCGCTGTGCTCGGAAGCGTTGCCTTCGGTGTGATCCATAAGGACACCAAGGTGCCTGTGCTGGTCGTGCGGAACTAAGACAGCGCATATCGCCCGCTCAGGAGGATCAACCATGCCGGCCCCGGAACAGATCGATACGCTCTGCATCAACACCATCCGCACGCTCTCCATGGACGCGGTGCAGCAGGCCCGCTCGGGCCATCCCGGCACACCCATGGCCATGGCGCCGGTGGCCTACTGTCTGTGGCAGCGCTTCCTGCGTTATGACCCCGAAGATCCCATCTGGTCGAACCGCGACCGTTTCGTGCTGTCGGCAGGCCATGCGTCCATGCTGCTCTATTCCCTGCTGCATCTTGCCGGGGTGAAGGCCGTTGACCCCCGCTATGAGGTGCTCGGCAGTCTCTCGGTGAGCCTGGACGATATCAAGCGATTCCGGCAGCTCGACAGCAAATGTCCGGGCCATCCTGAGTACCGCTGGACCTCGGGAGTGGAGACCACCACGGGCCCCCTGGGACAGGGCGTTGCCGACAGCGTCGGCATGGCCATTGCGGGACGGTGGATGGCAGGTCATTTCAACCGCCCCGGATTCGAGCTGTTCAACTATGATGTCTATGCCCTTGCCGGCGACGGCTGCATGATGGAGGGGCTCTCAGCCGAGGCAGCCTCCCTCGCGGGACATCTGGGGCTTTCGAACCTCTGCTGGATCTACGACAGCAACAGGATAACCATTGAGGGGGGGACCGAGCTTGCCTTCAGTGAGGACGTGGCAACGCGCTTCACCGGCTATGGCTGGAACGTGACGCGTGTCGGCGACGCCAACGACCTGGACCTGCTGGCCCGGGCCTTTACGATCTTCAAGAACACGGTTGACCGGCCCACGCTGATCATCGTGGACAGCCATATCGCCTACGGCGCGCCCACCAAGCAGGGCACGGCCGCGGCCCACGGCGAACCGCTGGGCGATGAGGAGATCAGGGAAACGAAAAAATTCTACGGCTGGCCGGAAGAGGCAACGTTCCTCGTGCCTGAAGGCGTGCGCGAACACTTCCAGGCAGGCATCGGCGCCCGCAGCCGGAAGCTGCGTGCAGACTGGATGCAGCTCTTCCAGGAGTATAAAAAGAAGCATCCCGAGCTGGCCGAGCAGCATCACCGTATGCAGCATCGCGAGCTTCCTGACGGGTGGGACCGCGATTTGCCGGCCTTTCCGCCCGACGCAAAGGGAGTGGCGAGCCGCGATTCCTCCGGTGCGGTGCTGAATGCCGTTGCGAAGAACGTGCCCTGGCTCATGGGCGGCTCGGCAGACCTTGCACCCTCGACCAAAACCACGTTGAAATTCGAAGGCGCCGGCACGCTGTCGGCGAATAATCAGACAGGCCGGAATTTTCACTTCGGCGTGCGCGAGCATGCCATGGCAGCGGTGCTGAACGGCCTGTCCCTCTCGAAGGTCCGGCCCTATGGTTCGGGATTTCTGATCTTCAGCGATTATGCCCGCCCTGCGATCCGGCTGGGCGCGCTGATGGAGATCCCTGTCATCCACATTTTCACCCATGATTCCATCGGCGTGGGCGAGGACGGCCCTACGCACCAGCCCGTGGAGCATCTCGCGTCCCTCCGCGCCATTCCGGGCATGATCACGATGCGTCCGGCTGATGCCAATGAAGTGGTGGAGGCCTGGCGCGTGATCATGCAGCTCCGGCATGAGCCGGCGGCCCTCATCCTTTCCCGCCAGGCCCTGCCCACGCTCGACCGGAGCAGGTATGCGCCGGCAGCGGGTCTTGCGCGGGGCGCGTATGTGCTGGCTGATGCCGGCGGGGCGCCGGACGTCCTGCTCCTCGCAACAGGCAGCGAGGTAACGCTCTGCGTGGATGCCTATGAGCAATTGAAAAAGGATGGGATCAGGGCTCGAGTGGTGAGCATGCCGTCCTGGGAGCTTTTTGACAAGCAGGACCAGGCCTATCGGGAAAGCGTCCTGCCGCCCGCGGTCAAGGCGCGCGTTGCCGTTGAAAAGGCATCCACCCTGGGATGGGAGCGCTACGCAGGACCTGAGGGACGGATCATTGGCATGAAGACCTTTGGCGCCTCTGCTCCGCTCAAGGAGCTTCAGAAGAAATTCGGTTTTACGCCTGACCAGGTCATAGCTGCTGCAAAGGAGCTGGTGCAGCGAAAGAAATAAATGAGCGCTCAGTTGTTCCCGGCCCGTCCGGACCCAGGATATTCTTTCTTCATGCCCATATTCCTAAAAAAAATTAAATATTACATCGGGTGTGCGATCATTGCCTGGCTCTGCTGCGCTTTTGCAACACCCGGGTTCTGCCTGGAGGCGCATTCGCCGCAGCCGGAAGAAGCCCTTTGCCTGCCCAGCGATACCAATGATGAAGCGGTCCAGGAAGGCGCCGCGTCCAGCAGCAGGCAGGAATCGGCTGGATCCCCAGCAGTCGGAGAAGATGAGGCGAACCTTTGCACTGCCACGACAGCAGAGGAGGTCGATACCGAGGAGCAGGCTTTTTTCGACCGGTGGCACGGGTTTCTGGCGCGACGTTTCTCTGCGCCTGCAGTATGGTTCGACGGATTTTTCGGCGACCGGCGTTTTTTGGAAGAAGGGCCGGCCGGGGTCTTCGTGCGCTGGCGGAACGGCATGCGGTGGAGCGAGGACGAAGATCTGAAGTTCAGGACGAATTTCAATGCCAGCGTCCGGATGCCGCAGCTCAAGAAAAAACTGCGGATTGTTGTGAGCCGCGAGAACGCCGATGATCCCACCGCAGCTTCCGTAGGCGGGACCGTTCCTCCTCTGATCACTACGGCGACACAGGACGAGAAGCGGACCGATGTGGGTCTTCTGTATGATATTTTCGATCGGGTAAAAGCCAAGCTGGACTTTGGCGTCACCGTGCGCCTCAGGATTCCTCCTCAGCCCATCGTCAAGGCACGCTACCGGTATACGATCCCTTTCAGTGAGCAGATGCTCCTCCGTTTCACTGAATACGCCTTCTGGATCGACAATGAAGGCTTCAAGGAAACGAGCCGTCTCGATCTGGAATATGCGATCAGCGCCGCCACTCTGCTGCGGTTCAGCAATTCCGCCACCTATGTGGAGAACCGGGTCGGTGTGGATTGGGTGTCGGAGCTGAGCCTCTATCGCCAGCTCTCGCCGAAGGACGCCATCTCGCTCGATATCAGCGCCTGGATGCCGACGCGGCCGGAAGCGCAATGGAATAACTTCCGCGTGGGATCGCGGTATCGCAGGAACTTTTTCCGGTCCTGGCTTTTCTACGAGATCGAGCCTGAGATTTCCTGGCCGCGAAATGAGTTCCGAGACCGCACATCCGTCTCGGCCATCACCTTTCTCGTAGAGGTCCAGTTCGCCCAGTTTTGATTGCCTGCTGAGTGAGTAGCGCGGTTTCGTGTATGCGAATCTTCCTGTGCCGGGAGCTTTTTTGTGCGGGAAGAAGGCGCATGAAGGCGTGAAGAAAAAGCGCGAATTCTCCGCGATTATTACGTATTTTGCCCCTGTTCTCTCCCAAAAAATCACCGAAATAATTTGTTGACAATATGTGCAATTTTATGTTAGCCTCTGGTCCCAGGTTGACCTTTTTATCAGGCGCGGCCTTCGGGCGCATGCCTGAACATCGGGTCAGCTCATGTCAGCTACAGGCATTTCCACATTCCCGCTTTAATCATTTCCCGATTACAGTAATCAGTATAAGTTTTTATCAGTTTATCTTGCAAAGGAGAAGAACATGAGAAAGGACTCGTTTTGTAAGTTTGCCGTTTTTGCGGTCTGCGCATGCATCCTTTTTGGAGTTGCCGCATTTCTGCAGCCGTCCCAGGCATATGCCATACAACCAAACATTATTATTATCAACATGGATGACATGGGGTGGGGGGATTTGTGTAGAAATAATCCGGCGAGCGCAGCATGTCTGAAGGAAACGGCCATATGCGACACCTCCGATTTTGGTGCTCAATGCAAAGACGACAGCCAATGTGTGCTGACACCAGAACTTATCGGCTGCAAGTTATTGAAATCTAACACTCCGCGACTCGACAGATTGGCGAGTTCCGGTGTAACTCTTACCAATTTTTATACCCCAACGCCGCTCTGCACGCCCTCTCGAGCCGCCTTGATGACCGGCCGTGATCCTCGGCGCACCGGCGCCACAGACGCGGCGTCGAATACTACCTACTTGAAGGAGGCGGAAACAACCTTGGCCGAAGTCCTTTTTGCCGCCGGATACAACACTGCTATCGTTGGAAAATGGAACCTGAGCTGGGGGACAGATGTAACTACTGTAACTACCGGGAAGGAGAACAATTCATGGAATCAAGGTTTCGAGTATAATTATATGCTTCCCGTTGGCGTCCATTATGGACACAAGGGGTTTTGCTTGGCTAAAAAATATGTAAATTACTCGAATAAAAAGACACTGTCTGCAACCACATGGCATTATGTTGGTAGAGTCCTTGATTACTCCTTCCTGGGAGATAACAATTTACCTGATCAATATGATGTTATAGACGATACCGACCCGAATAAATACAACATCAACATTAGTGAGTGTAATCCGGCTCTGAATAATTATACGCTCGCTGGCACATTTCCAGATACTGATCCTGATTATTCACTGTATACAAATACTACTACTACTAAGCTGTTCGTGTGGAATGGATTCTGGAAATTTTCTAAAGGCAGCTCTTCAGCCGTTGCTGCGGAGCAAAAGGAGATTTCCCTGGGACAAATTCTCACCAACAGGGCAAAAGAATATATCGCTAATTCGGAGGCTACGACGGGGAACATGGTAAGAGATACTCAACAGCCTTTTTTCCTGTATCTTGGATACCTTGCCCCTCATACGCCTATGCGCATTCACCTGCCAACTAATCAAGACAGCGCAATTAAAGCCAAATGTGAAGAGAAGACACCAGCAGATGGTGGCTGCAAAGGAATAAGTACGGATACTAAAACCTATTCGCTCTGTGTGGCGAACTGTGAGATTGATATGGGCATCGTCTATGCAGACGTTATTCATGAAATAGATACCAACGTCGGCGACATTCTGAAAGTACTTGATGAAACAGAAGACCCGAGAAATCCTGACCCTGGCACGAAAAAGTATCTTAGAGATAATACTATCGTTATTTTCACGAGCGATAATGGTCCCTTTATGAGTGATGGTAATGAATTTTGGCCGCTTCGGTCTGGCAGCACTGGTGACCTGAGAGGCGGGAAAAAGTTCACCTATGAGGGAGGCGTGAAAGTTCCCTTTATCGCCCGCTGGCCTGGCATATGGCCGGCTCCCGGTAAATCTAATACATCGATTCAGCTCGCGGATATGATGGATATTTTCCCGACGCTTATCAAGGCGGCGGGGGGCATCGTTGAAAATACTACCAATCCTACTACGGTTAAGACAACTAACTATGATATTGAAGTCGATGGCAAAGATATTTCATCTGTTCTGGGAAATGGAGCCAGCTCGGATAAAGACATACAAATATCGTGGTTTGGTAATCATCCCATTTGCGTATTATGGGACGATAGTGGTGTCTGTAGCAAAGAGGACAGCCAGGACAGCCATCCGTTTGCGATCAGGTCGAATGTTTCAATACCGTCGGCCGATAGCCCGATTGATCCCACCAAATATAAAATATTTTTTAGCCGCCTTAATAATGGAACTACCAGCACGAATAGTGATGCCGATATTTTTGAGGTATTGGAATTCTACGACTTGTCAAGTAATTTAAAGGAAGAAGAAAACGCAAACCTCTGCAACAAGGATAACCTCGTGCCTAACAGGTGCAACTGTAGGCCTCTGTATCTGTATACAACAGATTCTATTACAAGTTTAACAGAAGTAGATTGCGAAAAATCTTATCTTGCCTGCAAAAAATCACTGCTATCTGCCGAACATAAGACAGTAGTTGAAAATCTTTGGAAACGTGCTTTTCAATATCAATGTAAGGCCAGGATGAATGAATAGATATACCCTTAGCGCTTCATCTTTTTAATTGTTTAGGCGTTCTGTTACGCGAGGCAAGAAAATGAAAATTTTCTTGCCTCTTTTTTATCTGAATAATGAATAAGTCTACAATATTGAAACCCCGATCAACTACAGACATCCACATCGCAGAGGCTGGAAATGGCCAACTCTTCCTCACCGCCTCCCCTTCTGGCTTTTCTCCAGCCGAAGCGGATGTCTACACCCAGATCGCCGCAGTCCTGCGCGAGCGGGGTGCGGAGATCGTGCATGAGCGCATCTTCGGGAGCCTCGATGCGGAAGCGGAGGTCATGGCAGCGAGGAAGCATGCCCTTGAGACGCAGGACATCTCATCAGAAGGGCCTGTCACCTACATCGAAGGCGCCTCGCCTGACGGCGTGGGCTTTACCGGAGTCATTATCCGGGCCATCGTTCCAGCGCGTGCGGAAGATGTCTGGACCATATTAGATAAAGGCCTTCCCTGCGGCAGGGGATGGCGCAGGAACTGGGCCGAGTTTATTGTTCTCCAGAATATGCAATTCTTCGCTCACCCTCACCTAACCTCTCCCATCAAGGGAGAGGAATCTAAAAAATATTCCCCGGCAGTCCAGGCACAGCAAGTCATCGAGCGCGCTGAACGCATCCTGCGCGAACAGGGGGCATCCTATCGCGACGTGGTGCGCACCTGGTTTTATCTTTCCGATATACTCGATTGGTACTCTGCGTTCAACGAGGTCAGGAATTCCAAATACAGCGAGTTCGGCATTATGCCGCCTTTCAGCGATGGGGAGCTCCTGCTCCCGGCCAGCACCGGTGTGGGCGGACGGAGCCCCCAGAAGAGCGCGGCGACCATGGACCTCATGGCAATCACGGGACCTGCAGATAGCCGGCCTTTTGTGAAGCAACTGAGCAATGCCGGTCAGCTCGACGCCTTCTGCTACGGTTCTGCGTTCTCGCGCGGCGTGCTGATTCGCGAGTCCGATGTGACGACCATCCAGATCTCGGGCACGGCGGCCATTGACGCGCAGGGGCGAAGCCTCTATCACGGCGATGCACGTTCCCAGATCGAGTACACCCTTGACCAGGTTGAGGCGCTCCTTTGCCGGGAAGGTGCGGGCCTCAAGGACATAGCCGCTGCAACGGTGTTTGTGGAGCGGCCGGAGCACGCTGAACTGTTCCGGGAGATCATCGCCGCTCGGGGCCTTATCCGATTCCCCGCGGTCTGCGTTGTCGCGGACATCTGCCGGGCGGAGTTGCTCTTCGAGATGGATGCGGAAGTCGTTATGGAGAATGGAAAGGATTAATAATGAGAATTTATGCAATTCTGATCATTCTGTGCTTGGCCGCTTCCACGCAGGCCATAGCCAAAGAAAACCTCCCCTCCACCTACGCCGGCTCGGCGAGCTGCAAGGAATGCCATGAGAAGTTCCACCAGCTCTGGGCAACATCGCGACATGGGCTTGCCATGCAGCCCTATACGGCGGAGTTTGCTCGGAAGGAGCTGCTGCCGCAGAAGAAAGACATCGTTATCGGAAAGTTCCGATACCGCGCGGACATCGGCCCGAAGGGTGGTCATGTTCTGGAGAGCGGGCCAAAGGGGAAGAAGAAATACCCGATTGCGCAGGTCACGGGCGGGAAGAACGTGTATTATTTCCATGCGCTTCTCGACAAGGGCCGCCTCCAGACCCTGCCGGTTGCCTACGATGTGAAGAAAAAAGAATGGTTCGATACGGCAGGAAGCGGGGTGCGCCATTTTCCCGGAGAGCGGCGCGCGGACGAGGCGATCAACTGGAAAGAGTGGGCTTATACCTTCAACTCCGCCTGCCATAGCTGCCATGTGAGCCAGCTTTCGAGCAACTACGACCCCACGACGGGGACCTATCGATCGACCTGGACGGAGCCCGGCATAAACTGCGAGACCTGCCACGGTCCGGCGGAAGAGCACAATCGCATTGCGCGGCAGACACCGAAGGGACAGCCGCTGCCGGAGCTCAGGATCATCAGGACAAAGACCATGACCACAGCGCAGCGGAACGACCTCTGCGCGAGCTGCCACGCAAAGATGGTCCCGCTTACCGCGACCTTCATGCCGGGCGAACGTTTCTTTGATCATTTTGACGTCGTAACCCTGGAGGACCCTGACTTCCATCCTGACGGGCGCGATCTCGGCGAAAATTATACTTATACAACGTGGCTCATGAGCCCCTGCGCAAAAGGCGGCAAGATGGACTGCATGCATTGCCATACTTCGAGCGGCCGCTACCGCTTCGCAACAGAGAAGACGGCGAACAACGCCTGTCTGCCCTGCCACGCGGAACGTGTGAAGGAGCCGTCAGGTCACACGCGCCACCAGCCCGGCAGCGCAGGAAGCACATGCATCTCCTGCCACATGCCCATGACGTCCTTTGCGCGCATGCAGCGGACCGACCATTCCATGCGACCCCCGACGCCTGCGGCGACGTTGGAGTTCAAGTCGCCCAACGCCTGCAACATCTGCCACAAAGACAAGGATGCGGTCTGGGCCGACAAGCATGTCCGTTCATGGCGTTCCCGGGACTATCAGGCGCCAATGCTCAAGCGTGCGGGCCTGATCGATGCAGCGCGAAAGCGCAACTGGAACAGACTGCCTGAGATGCTTGAGTACATCCAGGGCAAAGATCGAGACGAGGTCGCTGCCGCGTCGCTGATCAGGCTGCTGATGCCGGCAGAGGATGAACGAGTGTATCCTGCGCTGCTCACGGCACTGAAGGACCCTTCGCCTCTGGTGCGCTCCTCGGCGGCAGCGGCTATCAGCCTCCGGCCTTCAGCCGAGACGGCTCGTGCTTTGCTCAAGGCGGCATCCGATGATTATCGGGTGGTGCGCGTGCGCGCGGCCGAAGGGTTTGCCGGGTACCCGAAGGAAATGTTCAAGCCCGATGAGGCGGAGAGCCTTGACCGGGTGAATAAGGAATATATGGAATATCTCCTGGCGCGGCCCGACCTGTGGACGTCCCAGTACAACCTCGGCAACTATCAGCTCAACCGGGGAGAGCTCGGGGAATCAGCAGCATCGTATCAAGCCGCGCTCACCTTCGAGCCCCGCGCGGTGATGGCCATGGTAAACCTGTCCATGGCCCATGCACGGATGGGCGAGCCCGGAAAGGCGGAAGAGGCGCTCCGAAAGGCGCTCAAGACCGCGCCGGACCACGCAGCAGCCAATTTCAACATGGGCCTGCTGAGGGCCGAGAAGGAGGACCTTGCTGGAGCGGAGAAGCACCTGAGGAAGGCCTTCGAAACTGACCCGCAGATGGCCCAGGCGGCATATAATCTTTGCATCATTACCGCTCAGGACCGTCGTGCCGAGGCAATTACCTGGTGCCGGAAGGCTGTGGATATTCGGCGCGGGGAACCCCGGTATGCATACACGCTTGCATTCTACCAGGACCGAGCAGGCGCATCGGGCGACGCAGCGAAAACGCTGGAAGGCCTCATCGCCGCTCATCCGGCTTATCCTGATGCATACCTTCTGCTTGGCGAGATCTATGAAAAGAATGCCAATAGAAAAGGTGCGGTTTCTGTGTATTCCCGGGCTATGGCAATAGACGGAATTCCAGCGTCCTATCGCTACCGCATCAAGGCGCGACTGGATGCATTGAAGGAGGCAGGCGCGGGGAGGTAATAAGCGTTTTTTCAGCCCCATTCAAACAATGTTTCCGAACAATGAAACACTTGCCATGAGTCCGACCTTCTACTATAATACCGTACTTCATGTATACAGGAGGCTTTATGCTGTCGGATATCAGGCATAGTGTTGAACGTTCTTTTGAGGGTTTCGGCCGGTTCGTGTATCGCAACCGGATCAAGACCCTGCTCGTCATGCTGGTCATCATCGCCGGGATGGCCTCCCAGCTTCCCAAGGTCAGGATAGACACATCGACCGAGGGGTTCCTGCACGAAAAGGACCCGGCGCTCATCCAGTACAACGCTTTTCGCGATCAGTTCGGCCGTGATGAGATGGTGATCATCGCCATCAAACCGCCGGACATCTTCGACCTGAAATTCCTCAGAAAGCTTGAAGCCTTCCATAACGATCTTGTAGAAAGCGTTCCGCACATGGACGATATTACGAGCCTTGTGAACGCCCGCAACACGCGAGGGGTGAATGACCAGCTGACCGTCGAGGACCTGCTCGAAACCTTCCCGAAGAACGCGAACGACCTGGCCGCGCTGAAGGCGCGCGTGCTGGCCAACCCCATCTACCGGAACATGCTCATCTCCGAGGACGGCACCTTCACGACCGTGCTGATCAAGACCAACAGCTATTCATCGAGAGGCGACGAGATCGATGAGCTCGGAGGATTCGACGATGCCGTGGAGCCGTCAACAGCGGCGCGGCAGTATCTCACCGACGAGGAGAACGGAGAGGTCGTGATAGCCGTGCGGGAAGTTGTTGCACGGTTCCAGGGCGAGGATTTTCCTCTCTATGTTGCCGGCTCGCCCGTGGTCACTCATGATCTCAAGCAGACCATGATGAAGGACATGCGCAAGTTCATAGCCATGGCCCTGCTGATCATCGGAACGGTGTTGTACCTTCTGTTCCGCCGTCTGTCAGGCGTGTTCCTGCCGCTGGTGATCGTGATACTGACGCTCCTTTCCACCGTAGGCCTCATGGGGCTGACGGGAACGGCCATCAAACTGCCGACCCAGATCCTGCCGTCCTTCCTGCTCGCCGTCTGCGTGGGGGCGGCAGTGCACGTACTTGCCATCTTTTACCACCGGTTCCAGAGCACCGGCAGCCAGGAAGAATCCATCGTCCATGCCCTGGGTCATTCCGGCCTTGCCATCATCATGACGAGCGTCACCACGGCCGCGGGCCTTGCCTCTTTTGCAACAGCCCAGATCGCACCGATTGCGGATCTGGGGATCTTCGCCAGCATCGGGGTCATGATCTCGCTGCTGTATACCATCGTGCTGCTGCCGGCGCTGCTGTCACTGATCACCCTGAAGATCAAGGACAAGCCGGAAGACAAGGCGCGCCAGGCATTGATGGACAGGATTCTGATGCGAATCGCGAATTTTTCGACGGGCTATCCCAAAACGATCCTCGTGGGCAGCTTCATGGTGATCGGGGTTGCAAGCTTTTTCGCCACGCAGATACGGTTCTCGCACGATCCGCTCACCTGGCTGAACAAGCGTATGCCCGTGCGAGAGGCCACCGCGATCATTGACCGGGAGCTGAAGGGGTCTGTGTCTCTCGAGGTCGTGACGGACACGAAAAAGGTGAACGGCCTCTATGATCCGGCGAACCTGAACCGCCTTGAGGCCCTGGGCAAGGAGGTCGCAGCGATCAATGAAGGCCCTTTGTTCGTGGGCAAGACGCTGTCCGTGGCGGACATGCTGAAAGAGATCAACCAGGCCCTGAACGAGAACCGGAAAGAGCACCATGTGATACCGCAGAACGAGCGGCTTATCGCCCAGGAGTTCCTGCTCTTCGAGAATTCCGGCTCCGACGACCTCGAGGATTCCGTGGACAGCCAGTTCACCAAGTCCCGCTTGACCGTCAAGGTCCCCTGGCTGGACGCGGTGCTGTACCGGGGCTTTATCAGCGACATGGAGCAGCGGTTCAAGAAGGCCTTCGGCGACGACGCGAAGATCACCGTCACGGGCATGATCCCCCTCTTCGGCGCCACGGTCCATGCCGCCATGCTGAGTGCGGCCCGGAGCTACGTCATCGCCGGCGTCGTCATCACCCTCATGATGGTGCTGTTCATCGGCAACGTCCGGATGGGTCTGGCGAGCATGATCCCGAACCTGACGCCGATCATCCTGACCATGGGCGTCATGGGCGTTCTGGACATGCCCATGGACATGTTCACCATGCTGATCGGATCCATCGCCATCGGTCTGGCCGTGGACGACACCATTCATTTTATGCACAATTTCCGACGCTACTATCATGAATTGCACGATCCGCGCGAGGCCGTCCGAAAGACCCTGCTCACCACGGGGCGGGCCATGCTCGTGACGAGCGTGGTGCTCTCCCTGGGCTTTTTCATCTTCATGCTCGCATCGATGAACAACCTGTTCAATTTCGGCCTGCTCACGGGATTCACGATCGTGACGGCGCTGCTCGCTGATTTCCTGATCGGGCCGGCGCTGATGATGGTGATCCACAAGCCGAAGGAATGGGAGTGATTCAGTTCGGAGTGGGGAGTGCGGAGTGGGGAGCATTTACAACCGAGAGGTGTCAGGAGTGCCAGATGCCGAGAGGCGTTAGGCGTGAGGAGGAGCAGATGATCAAGGGCGAGAAACGAAAGATGCTCGGGAGTGTTATCCTGCTGTCGTTTTTCACGGCGGTCATGATACCGGTGATGGCCGGGGCAGCGGATGACCCGAAGGCGCGGGCCATCATGGAGAAGGTGGACGCCCGGGACGACGGCGACAACGGCCTGTCGGACATGCAGATGACGCTGATCGACAAACACGGCAGCAAGAGGGTGCGCGAGATCCGGGCCCGCATGAAGGACTTCGGCAAGGACACCTACCGGATCATGTTCTTCATCTCCCCTCCTGACGTGAAGGACACGGGGTTCCTCACCTATGACTTTGACGATCCCGCAAAGGACGATGACCAGTGGCTCTATCTCCCGGCGCTCAGAAAGACCAAGCGGATCGCTTCGAGTGATAAGAGCGGCAGCTTCATGGGGTCGGATTTCAACTATTCCGACATGACTTCGCGAAATCTGACGGATTATGACTACACGATGCTGAAAGAGGACGAGGTTGACGGGAAAAAGGTCTGGCTTATCCAGGCCCTGCCGCGCACGAAGAAAGTGATCGACGAGACAGGATACACCAAGTCCGTGCTGTTCGTCCGGCAGGACAACTACGTGGTCATCCGGGCAGTCAGTTGGGTGAGCGAGAGCGACCGCCTGAAGTATATGGAAGTGACCAAGCTGGAGCTGATCGACAAGACCTGGGTGGCCACGGAACTCCAGATGACCACGAAGCAGGGCAAGATCACGCTGCACAAAACGATCCTGAGCTACAGCAATGTGAAGTTCAACCAGCAGCACAGCCCGGACCTCTTTACGGTCAGAAGGCTTGAGAAGGGACTGTAAGAGCAGTGCGGAGTGCGGAGTGCGGAGTGCGGAATGCGGAATGCGGAATGCGGAATCGAAGTTCGGATAAATAATTTTCAGCGATCATCGGGGTCTCATGGCCTGTTCGCGTCCATTCGCGCCAATTCGCGGCTGATACTCCGCGTCTTTTCGGTCGCAGCTTTTGTCGTCGTGCTGCTCCTTTCCCCCGGCCTGGGTTCAGCGCAGGAATCTTCCCTCGACGACGTGCTTGGGGGGTTCGACGATAGCAAGGCCGTCAGCAAGCCTGAGCCGCCTACCGAGCCGGCGCAGGCTTCGAAGGTTGACCTCAACGGCTCAGTAGCCCTCTCCTTGACGTCCAATATCCATCAGCATCAGTCATCATCAGGAACGGACTACAGCGGTCTGTCGCGCCTTCGTTTCACGCTGGACCTGAACCTGGACGCGAAGCTCTCGAAGTCCTGGGACGTCAATGTGCGGGGCAGGGGATTCTATGATGGGGCCTACAGCATCAACGGCCGGGATCACTACACGGACCAGGTGATCAGCTCCCTGGAGAGCGAGGCGGAGCTACGCGAGGCATTCATCAGGGGCAAGGTGCTGCCGTCGCTTGATGTGAAGCTGGGCCGCCAGATCGTGGTCTGGGGCAAATCGGACAACCTCCGTGTCACCGATGTGCTGAACCCCCTGGACAACCGCGAACCCGGTATGGTGGACATCGAGGACCTTCGCCTTCCGCTCACCATGGCCCGCGCTGACTGGTACGCAGGCAAGTGGAACGTGACTGCCATTGCGATTCCCGAGATTCGGTTCAACAAGAATCCTGTCTATGGCAGCGACTTTTATCCTTCCACCCAGACGCCTCAGGAAGTCATTCCCGATGACGGCGGAAGCAACACGGAATATGCCGTTGCCCTGAACGGCATCCTGACAGGATGGGACATCTCCTTCTACCTTGCCCGGATCTTTGATGACCGGCCGTCAGCCCGGTTCATCCCACCAGGGCCGCCGGTGTTCGAGTTCGTGCATAACCGCGTCACCATGGCAGGAACGGCAGTGAATGTGGCGCTCGGCAACTGGCTGTTGAAGTCCGAAGGCGCATATTTTTCGGGTTTGCAGTTTTACGCTTTGCCTTACCGAACCTTTGAACGCGCTGACGTGCTCCTCGGCGTTGAGTACACGGGGTTCAACGAGACCACTGTCTCCCTCGAGGCCGTGAACCGGCATCTTCTTGACTACGATGAAGCCATATCAACAGCCCCGGACTCGACCAGGCAGGACGAGGTCCAGACAGCCTTCCGGTTCCAGCGGGATTTTCTGAACGACAGGGTGCATCTTATGCTTTTGGCCCTGACCAGCGGCTGGAACGGCAGGGACGGCAAGGTGCAGCGGCTCCAGGTGGAATATGAACTGACGGACGCTGTTGCCCTCACCGGCGGGGTCGTGAACTACGGCTCAGGGAACCGGACCGAATTCCGGAACATCGGCAAGAACGACCGGGTATTCCTTGAGGTGAAGTATAGTTTCTGATTCACTCCCCCTTCTGTATTTAACCTGAAAAGAGCATTTGGACGCGGATAAAATCTGATAACATCGGATAAAAACAGAAAGAAGCTCTTTTACTGTTGAAAAAGAATCTCCTTTAGCAGGTTGTTGAAAAAGGCCGGTTTTGGCAAAAACGCACCCTAAAGGGTGCGACTACCACGTGAAAAATTAAGACGTTGGTGTTGGTAGCCGTCCCGCTCGGCGGGGCGTTGCAGGTTTTTTCAACAGCCTGTTAGGGCGAAGGCTCTTTCTGTCCGAATGCCTGGTTTAATCTGCGGCCAAGGGCCGTTTCTCGGTTCAAACATCCTCCTGTCACAATCTGTTGAATCCTGTTTCCTGGCTGCGCTGCGGGCCTGCTCAGGCTAGACCAACGACATAAAAAATAAATAAATTTGAAAATAATAAAAAAAGTTGCTATACTTGCAAGGGATCCGGCCGGGAAGCAGTACGGTTGCGGCATCGTCTCGGGGGGAGGCGGCATCGCTGACAGGCCGGTTTCACAAAGGAGCAGAAACTGTTATGGAAGAGACGGAGATCCTGAAAGACATAATCCCCTCCTACCAGGAGACCCTCCCCGAGGTCGGCGCACTCCTGGCGCGCAACCTCTCCCTTTCCGCCCTCTATATCAATTGTTCGGGAATCAACAAGATCGAAGGGCTGTGCGGCAAGAAGATCTACCTTGACATCATGCGGCGCATCCACAGGATCATCGTGGAGATGCGGGGAACGCACATCCGCCAGACGGACATCATCGTCTCGAACAATGCGGGGAGCGACGAGTTCACCGTCTTCCTTTCCAACAAGCGGGACCAGAAGGATTTCTGCCACTCTGATATCGAATCGCTCGCCGAGCGGGTCATGGAATACCTGAACCAGCGGATATTTCCCGTCACGTTCACCTATCTGCGCGGCAGCCCCAAGATAACGGTAGGCTACGCCGTAGTCATTCATAATCCCCTCGTGCGGGACGAACGGCTCCTGAACAACCTGATCGAAGACGCGCGCCACATGGCCGGATTCTATGAGTTCAGGCGCGTCATGCGGTACAAGGAAAAACTGCAGGAACTCATCCTGAAAGAGAGTATCAGGACGATCTTTCAGCCCATTGTCGATTTTTCCCGGAACGAGATCATCGGCTACGAGGCGCTGACCCGGGGACCCGAGGGCACGGAGTTCGAAAATCCCTATATTCTCTTCGATGCCGCCGCCGAGTCTGACCTTCTTTTCGAGCTTGACCGGTTGTGCCGGAGGAAGGCCTTCCAGAACGCGAAAGGATTGCCTTCCGGTCATAAGCTGTTCATCAACTGCCTTCCCTCCGTGGTCCTCGATCCGGAGTTCCGGGACGATTATCTGAAATCGCTGCTTGACGAACTTCAGGTCAACCCCTTCAACATTGTTTTCGAGATCACCGAGCGCGAGGCCATCGAGAACTATGAACTTTTCAATAAGGCCGTGAAATATTACACTGATCTCGGCTTCGCCATTGCCGTGGATGACACGGGCGCGGGCTTCTCGAGCCTTGAGACCGTGGTGGAGCTGAAGCCCCAGTTCATCAAACTCGACATCTCGCTGGTCCGAGGGATCGAGAGAAATCTGCTGAAGCAGGAGTTGATGAAGGCCATCCTGAGCCTTTCAACGCAGATGCAGTCCATGGTGATCGCCGAAGGCATCGAGACGGAGCAGGAACTTGAGGCCCTGAAAAAGATCGGCATCACGATCGGCCAGGGGTTCCTGTTCGCGCGGCCGGGTCCGGCGTTCCCGCATATCCTCTAACAGGCTGTTGAAAAAAACAATTGAGCCCCGCTGAGCGGGACGGCTACCAACGTCAACGTCTTGATTTTCATGTGGTAGTCGCACCCTTTAGGGTGCGTTTTCGTCAGAACCGGCTTTACATAACAACCTGCTAAAAGCCTCCGTTTCAGTGCCCCTTCCACTCACCGCGCACCGCGCTGCTGTAAAGACCCTCATTCCGCGCCTCTCCAGCCTGCTCACCCTTCCGCTAGCGTGGACACGCATTACCTCATGCCCAAGCCGACTGCACTGTGACCTTCAAGCCCAAAAACCTTGATAAATAAAAGGTCTTGTACTATAATCCGTCAGAATTGGTCGGAGAGGTTCATCAGGCCCCAGCGGCCTAAACTCCTGTTCTGGAGGTAGTTAATGAAAATCGATATAACTACGCTGAGCGAGGACGAACTGATTGATCTCCACCGCCGAATCATCGAGCGGCTGCGTTTCCTGAGCCAGACCCGCGCGCACCATAAGATGCTGGAGTTCAAGGTCGGCGACCGGGTGTCTTTCAGACCCGACGACCGGCCGGCGCTTGCGGGTGTGCTGATCAAATACAACAAGAAGACGGTCACGGTCCTTGCAGACAATGGAGAGCGCTGGAACGTCTCGCCGGGTCTCCTGACGCTGGCGAAGGAAACAAAAACGTCGGACAATAAGCGGTCAAACGTTATTCAAATGCCCAAACGGTGAAAAGTACAGCCTCAGTCCGCAACAAACAACGGCAGTGCATTATGGGCCTGCCTTCCGGAGAACAGGAACGTGTGTTGTCTCCCGCTGACAGCTTGACAGAACAGCTCAAAACGTGGTTTAATAATCAAGGCAAATTATGAAACGGCTGATGGAACATACCACGGCCGGAGAAGAAGAGCGAACCATTCTTATCCGGTGCAACAACGCTGTTAAGGCGATAGACCCCGCAGCCGATCTTGTCCTCTACGGCTCCCGCGCGCGGCGTGACGCATCGCCTGATTCGGATTATGACCTCCTTGTCATCGCGGACGGACCGGCGACCCTCGAACAGGAAGACCGGTTTCGCCGGAGCATCTACCCGATTGAGCTCGAGACCGGCGCCGTGCTGACCGTCATTCTCGCGAACAGGGATGACTGGAACTCGGCGCTTTACGATGCCATGCCTTTTTACCGGAACATCAAGCGCGAGGGCGTCGTCTTATGACCGCCGAGACGCGCACGCTTATAGCGTACCGGTTGCAGCGCGCCCGCGAAGCGCTCGATGAAGCGGCGCTCCTCCTCGAACGAAACCACATCAATACCTTCGTGAACCGCGTCTATTACGCCTGCTTTTACGGCGTTACCGCGCTTCTCCTGATCCGCGATCTCGCTTCCGCAAAACATAGCGGCGTCCGTTCGTTATTTCACCAGCACTTCGTGAAAACCGGTATTGTGAGCATCGACATAGGGCAGACCTTCGACAAACTGTTCGACAACCGCCAGAAAGGCGACTATGCGGACCTGGTGCGGTTTGAAAAAGAGCAAGTCCGAGGCTGGCTTGAAGAAGCGCGGAAGTTCGTAGAGACAATCGAAAAAGTCATCCGGGAACTGAGCGGATAAAGCGGCGTCGTGAGGAGAGCAAAAACGATTTTTGCCCGCAGACGGGCATTCTCTCCGAGGAGTTCCAACACAAGCTGCAACTGGTCGCGGAAGGGCACCAAATGCTCCCGGAGAAAATGGACCGCATGCAAGGCGAGATCGGTGAAATCAAAGATACAGTGACCGCCGTCGCAGCCGACCTTGCGGCGCATCGGGCGGACACCGAAGGGCACAAACGGGGATACATGGTAAAAGAACCATAAGAGGGGGGAAGTTCATCCGGGACACAACGTCCCCTCCGCCGTCCCCTCGACAGCATAAGCCGCTAATCGTTTCAGAGTAAAAGGCACCCATCGTATGACCCTCGACTTCGGCACCCTCGGCCTGTTGCGACAGAGCCACCCTGCGTGGCGGTTATTGCGCTCGGATCATGCGCCGTTGGTTGCGAGTTTTCTGCAGCGCGTCTTTATCGCCCCCAATGTGCGAGTGATTGCTCAGTCGAGTTTAGCTGAAGCTCTTGAGGATGAGCTGTTTGTCCTGCGCGAACGGTTGGGAGCGGATGTATTCCCAAAGACTGCGCTCGATTATCTCAACGACTGGGCGGATGCTGAGAAGGGTTGGCTGCGCAAATTCTACATGCACGGGTCGGACGAGCCGCATTTCGACCTGACCCCGGCGGTGGAGAAGGCGATTGTTTGGTTGGAGACGCTAACCGAGCGCAGCTTCGTGGGGACCGAATCGCGTCTGCTCACGTTATTCGAGCTGCTCAAGCAGATGAGCGCGGGCAGTGAAACTGACCCGCAAGCACGCATAGCGGAATTGCATAAGCGGCGCGATGAGATTGACGTCGAAATCGCCCGCGTTTTGTCAGGTGACATTCCGCTGTTGGACGACACAGCGCTGAAAGACCGATTTCAACAGTTTATACATCTATCGCGCGAACTGCTCACCGATTTTCGCGAGGTGGAGAATAACTTTCGCAGGCTGGATCGGCGCGTACGGGAGCGCATCGCGCTGTGGGAGGGTTCAAAAGGCGCGCTGCTGCAAGAAATCATGGGCGAACGCGATGCGATTGCCGATTCGGAGCAGGGGCAGAGCTTTCGCGCATTTTGGGATTTTCTGATGTCCGGCAGCCGGCAGGAAGAACTGTCGGCGCTGCTTGAGCGCGTCTTGACCCTGCCTCCGGTCGTCGAGCTCAAGCCCGAAGCCCGGACCCGCCGCGTGCATTACGATTGGTTGGAGGCCGGCGAGCACACTCAACGCACGGTAGCCCAGCTCTCGCAGCAGTTGCGGCGCTTTCTGGACGACCAGGCCTGGCTGGAGAACCGCCGCATCATGGATATCCTGCACGGCATCGAGGCAAAGGCCCTGGCACTGCGAGAGTCACTGCCACCGGGTGAGGTGATGAACAGTGCGGACACCGCCGCGGACATCGATTTGCCGATGGAACGGCCGCTCTACACCCCAGCCATCAAGCCAGTGATTGCCGATATCGAGCTGGAGTCAGGCGACGCCGAAGTGGATGCTGCAGCGCTGTACGCTCAGGTGGTGATCGACAAAACACAATTGGCCAGGCATATTCGCCACGCCCTGCAGGATCGTTCGCAAATTACCCTGCGTGAACTGTGCGAGATGCAGCCGCTACGGCAGGGACTGGCGGAACTGGTGGCGTATTTGCAGCTTGCGAGTGACGTCTTCAAGAGTGTGGTGGATGAAGAGGTGACAGAGACAATCGTCTGGTGCCGTGAAGGGCCGGTTGGCCAGGAATCTGCGAAACAGGCGCGTTTGCCGCGCGTGATCTTTGTGAGGTGAGAATGGCGGAACAAGAACTCGAAAACGCCTTAGCAACGAAAGATTTATCGGCTTTGGTTATTATTTTACTCAAAGGAGTGATCTATCAGGAAGCTGACGCCGACCTTTGGAGTGCCTTGCTCAAGCTGCAAGCCCGTGTACGCGACTATGTGGCGATCCTTGGCCTGGAACTGGTGTTTGACGAGGCCGAGGGCTATGCCTTCTTGCGCTCGCGCCAGGAAAGCGAAGATGACGCAGCCCCAAAGCTGCCGCGCTTGGTGGCGAGGCGTCCGCTGTCGTTTCCGGTGAGCTTGCTGCTGGCGCTGCTGCGCAAAAAGCTGGCCGAGTTCGACGCGAGCGGCGGCGACACGCGCCTTGTTCTTTCCCGTGATGATCTCATCGAGTTGGTCCGGGTGTTCCTGCCCGAAAGCAGCAATGAAGCCAGGTTGATCGACCAGATTGAAACGCATGTTAACAAAATCGTTGAATTGGGATTCCTGCGCAGGCTTAAACCGAGCGCGGGGCAATCGGCAATGTTCGAGGTGCGACGCATCCTCAAAGCTTTTGTGGACGCGCAATGGCTGGCTGATTTCGATTCGCGGCTGGCGGCGTATCAGGCACAACTCGGCGCGACCTCCGGAGAGGCTGTCAATGAATGACGCGCAAACCATGGGATTGGATTTTGCGGCCGACGATGCGCTCTCGGGCTTTCGCTTGCACCGCCTGGAAATTTTCAACTGGGGCACCTTCGATGGCCGCGTGTGGGCGCTGAATCCTGACGGTAAGAATGCGTTGCTCACAGGAGATATCGGATCGGGCAAGTCGACGCTGGTGGATGCGGTCACGACGCTGCTGGTGCCGGCGCACCGCATTGCCTACAACAAGGCCGCCGGGGCCGACAACAAAGAGCGTACGCTGCGATCCTACGTGCTCGGGCATTACAAGTCCGAGCGCAATGAGGCGAGCGGCGCCGCCAAACCCGTGGCGCTGCGCGATCACAATAACTACTCAGTGATCCTTGGAGTTTTTCATAACGCGGGCTACGTCCAGACGGTGACGCTGGCTCAGGTCTTCTGGATGACAGAGCGCCAAGGGCAACCCGCGCGTTTTTTTGTCTGCGCGGAACGTGCCCTGTCGATTGCGACAGACTTCGCCCACTTTGGCACGGATATCGTTGCACTGCGAAAGAAAGTGCGTGGACTGGGCGCAGAGGTGTTTGACAGTTTCCCGCCCTACGGCGCCTGGTTCCGTCGTCGCTTCGGTATCGAGAACGAACAGGCGCTGGAGCTGTTTCATCAAACGGTGTCGATGAAATCGGTGGGGAACCTGACCGATTTCGTCCGCAGCCATATGCTCGAACCTTTTGATGTAGCACCGCGCATCACGGCCTTGATCGGCCACTTCGATGACCTGAACCGAGCGCACGAGGCCGTACTGAAGGCTAAGCGTCAAGTGGAACTGCTCTCGCCGCTGGTTACCGACTGTGAGCGCCACTCAATGCTTGTCTCGCAAGTAGATGCGCTTCGCGCCTGCCGCGAGGCACTCAGACCCTACTTTGCGGGTCTGAAACGCGGGCTTTTGGATAAACGTATCGCCAGCCTTGCGGATGAATGGGGGCGGCAAGACACCAAGGTCAAGCGCATCGAGGAACTCCGTGATGCGCAGCGGGTCAGCGAGAGCGGGCTCAAGCAAAGTATTGCGGACAACGGCGGCGACCGTTTGGAGCGGCTGGCTGCCGAAATCCGCCAGAAGGACTTGGAGCGCCAGGCGCGTGAGCGTAAAGCAATGCGGTACGCCGAACTGGCGCGGGCTTGCGGTGAAGGTCCATCTGTAGATGAGCTTGGTTTTGTTGGGCAGCGGCGGCGCTTTTCGGCCTTGACCGGTGCGGCACAGGATGCCGAGACAGAGCTTCAGAACCAGGAAAAGGAGCAGGAGTATGGCTTCAGGCAGGGCAAGCAAAAGTACGATGACCTGATTGCTGAAATCAATAGTCTGAAAGCTCGGCGCAGCAACATCCCTGCTGAACAGGTGGCCATGCGGACCGCCTTATGCAAAGCACTCGGTATGCCTGAGGCGGATATGCTCTTTGCGGGCGAATTGCTGCAAGTGCGCGACGATGAGCAGGAGTGGGAAGGGGCCGCCGAACGGCTCTTGCGTAACTTCGGTTTGTCTCTTCTGGTGCCTGATGAACATTACGCGGAGGTGGCGGATTGGGTCGATAAAACTCACCTCAGGGGGCGCCTGGTCTATTTCCGGATACGACAGAGTTCTCGTGAGGAGCTGCCCAGCCTGCACAAGGATTCCCTGGCGCGCAAACTGGCCGTCAAACCAGACTCTCCTTTCTACGATTGGCTGGAACGCGAGCTAGCCCTTCGTTTCAATGTGGCCTGCTGCGTGACGCAGGAACAGTTTCGCCGTGAGATCCGCGCCATCACCCGTGCGGGCCAGATTAAAGCGCCCGGCGAGCGTCACGAGAAAGACGACCGCCACCGGCTGGATGACCGTAGCCGCTACGTACTGGGCTGGACCAACAGGGCAAAGATCGCCGCGCTCGAAGCCAAAATAAAAAAAATGGAGGCGAATCTGGGCGAGTTGGGCAGCCTCATCGGCAAGATCCAGGCCGAACAGAACGCACTTAAGGAGCGTCTCACGGCGTTGTCGAAACTCGACGAGTATGCCGATTTCCATGAACTCGACTGGCAGTCCCTTGCCCAGGAGGTGGCCCGGCTTACGGACGAAAAGCAAAAGCTGGAATCCGCCTCCGATGTGCTGAAGCAATTGACCGAACGGCTGAATGAGGTCGTTACAGCATTGAAAGGCACGGAAACCCAGCTGGAAGAACAGAAGGACAAGCGCTCCAAAACCGAGCAGAAAAAGACTGATGCCGAAGCCTTGCGCGCTCAAACGCAGGCGGTACTGGATGAACCGTCCACTGCTGCCCACTCCGCGTACTTCGAGCGACTCGACACCGTGCGCAGCGAGGCGTTGGGCGAGCATCTGATCACTGTCGAATCCTGCGATAACCGCGAGCGCGAAATGCGCGACTGGCTGCAAAAGCAAATCGACAACGAAAGCAGGAAGCTCAGCAATTTGGGGGAGCGGATCGTCAAGGCGATGACCTCCTACAAAGAGGAATTCAAACTTGAAACTTCAGAGGCAGATGCAAGCATTGACGCTGCTTTCGAATACCGAAGCATGCTTGACTCTCTTCAGACCGATGATCTTCCGCGCTTCGAAGCGCGCTTCAAGCAACTGCTGAACGAGAACACCATCCGCGAGGTGGCGAATTTCCAGTCGCAGTTGGCTCGTGAGCGGGAAACGATCAAGGAGCGTATCGCGCGCATCAACGAGTCGCTCACTCAGATCGACTACAACGCGGGCCGCTATATCGTGCTGGAAGCTCAGCCGACTCCAGATGCCGAAATCCGCGATTTCCAGGCCAACCTGCGCGCCTGTACCGAAGGGGCGCTGACCGGCTCCGACGATGCCCAATATTCCGAAGCCAAGTTCGTGCAGGTCAAACAAATCATTGAACGCTTTCGCGGACGAGAGGGACTATCCGAGTTAGATCGTCGCTGGGCCGCCAAAGTCACCGATGTGCGCAACTGGTTTGTGTTTGCCGCCAGTGAGCGCTGGCGCGAGGACAACAGCGAATACGACCACTATTCCGATTCGGGCGGCAAGTCGGGAGGTCAAAAAGAAAAACTGGCCTATACTATTCTGGCGGCGAGCCTGGCCTATCAGTTCGGTCTTGAATGGGGAGCGGTACGGTCCCGATCCTTCCGTTTCGTGGTCATTGACGAGGCCTTCGGGCGTGGATCAGATGAATCCGCACAGTACGGCTTGCGACTGTTCGCCCAACTCAACTTGCAGATTCTGATTGTTACGCCTCTGCAAAAAATTCACATTATCGAACCCTTCGTCTGTAGCGTGGGGTTTGTTCAGAATGAGGAAGGTCGAGCGTCTAAGCTGCGTAATCTCTCTATTGAGGAATACCGCGCGGAAAAGGCGAGGTTAGCCGGATGACGTGGACGAGACCTGTTGACCTTCGCGCCCAGATGCAAAAGTTATGGGACCGGGGGGAACTGCTGGCCAGTCTTGTCACGGAAGCGTCGCTGTTCCCAAAGCGTTTGGCGCTCAAAGGCCCTACGTCAGCAGAAATGGCAGACCGTTTTGAAGAGGTGCGCACCTGGATCAGCGAGCTTCGGGTGATGCATCACTGCCGGGTGGAGATGCGGGAGTTCAAGCACCGGGTGTTCGGCGCAAACGCCGTACCCCAGGAGATATGGATCGATACCGTCGACGATGCGCTGGCGCTCATCGGTAAGCAACGAGATGTCGCCCGTTTTGCTGCGTTGATCGACGTGACACGCAAGCGCCAGCCGCGATTGCTGGGTTGGCTGGCTAAACGGCCAATGCTCGCGTTGGAACTTTCCAACGAGTGGAGTCGGTTGCTGGAAATCGTCGCTTGGCTGCAGGTCCATTCACGCCCAGGCGTTTACCTAAGACAAGTAGACATCCCAGGGGTGCACAGCAAGTTCATTGAGGCCCATCGCGGCGTGCTCGCAGAGTTGCTGGATATCGTCTTGCCCCCAGCCGTAATTGAACCGTCAGCTTCCGGTACAAGCCAATTCGCAAAGCGTTATGGATTTTGTGATAAACCGGTGCGCATCCGCTTCCGCGGTCTCGATCCCGAGCATACACTATTGCCAGGCACCCCTGTACAGGACATCACTCTTGATGCTGAAAACTTTGCACGACTTGATCCCAATGTCGCGAGTGCTTTCATCACTGAGAACGAGATCAACTTCTTGGCCTTTCCGCAGGTCAAGGACAGCTTGGTTATCTTCGGTGGGGGATATGGTTTCGAGATGTTGAGTAAAGCCGAATGGCTTTCGCGCTGCCGCATATTTTACTGGGGCGATATTGACACCCACGGCTTCGCAATTCTTGATCAGTTACGCAGTCACTTTAACCACGTTGAGTCTTTTTTGATGGACCGCAACACTTTGCTGGCATTTGAGACGCTATGGGGTGAGGAAGAGAAACAGACGTTACGCGACTTGCCTAGGCTGAATCCGGAAGAAAGAGCGCTCTATGATGATTTGCGAGACAACCGAATACGCAAGAATCTGCGTCTTGAACAAGAAAGGATTGGCTTCGGCTGGGTGGAGTCTGCGTTATCGGCGCTCACGTAGATACAACAGGTGAAACCGAAAGCAGTGGTCGAAAAGGGATCCCGGATTAATGGCTCACCACCACCGGCGTTTCGGCGATTATTATTGACCGGCACGGGGAAATCCGCAGTTGCTTGCCGCAGGGAGTCTCTGGAGTTACGCCTTTTGAATTGAATTACCTCTTCTTGGCCATGCTTTGTCCAAACCAGGAGATCTCGCTCTACTTGAATGGCTGTTGGGCTCTCGATTATCCGATCAATCTCAATATTCTTGCATTTACCCCTCAATTATTGTACTGTCTTTGAGCAAACGACAGCCGCACTTTTCAGTACTTTCTATGTCCATCAAAAGAAATTCGACATATCATTCATCTCGTCTCTGGCTCTCCGTGAAAAGCAGATTCAGCAGAACTATCGGCCTATTATCGCGGTACACAAGTGGTTTGCGCGGAGGCCGGGGACGCTGTTTCGCGGGCTGAGTAGTGGTGATGCTTAACAGAAATACGAAAGAGGCTTCTGAAGGAGGCGGATAGTGAAAAAGAGCGGCAGGCTATCGGCTGGCAGCAAGAATATAACCTGGGACCTTTCCTCCCTGTTCCAGTGCGATGACGATCCCGCCATCGAGCGGAACCTGGAAGAGGTACGCGCGCGAAGCTATGCGTTCATTGACGCATGGAAGGACCGCACCGATTATTTGACAGACCCGGCGGTCATGCGCCAGGCCCTGGACGACTATGAAGCATGGCAGCGCCAGTACGGGGCTGACGGCGACGCCGGGTACTATATCTGGCTCCGGACCCAGCAGGACCAGAATGACCCGAAGCTCAAGGCGAAGTACAACAAGATCGAGGAGTTCAGCAAGAAGATCGGGAACGACAGCCAGTTCTTCCTTCTGCGCATCGCAAAGATCCCGCCGGACCAGCAGGAGCGGTTCCTGAACGCCGAAAGCCTCGGCGTGTACCGCCATTTTCTGAGCCGGATTTTCGCCCAGTCCCGCTACCTCCTGAGCGAGGCCGAGGAAAAGGTCCTGAACCTCAAGACGTCCACGTCCCACTCCAACTGGGTCAAGATGATCTTCGGATTTCTTTCGAAGGAAGAGCGGATCGTACTGCTTGAGGACGGCACGCGCGGCGCCAGGACCATGCAGGACATCCTGACCCTGATGAACAGCAAGAAAAAGAGTGTGCGCGACACCGCAGCCGCAGCGTTTAATGATATCCTTGGGAAGAACGTGGAGGTGGCCGAGGCAGAGCTCAACTCAGTCTTGGCGAACAAGAAAGTGGACGATGAGCTGCGCGGCATGGCGCGGCCCGATCTGGGGCGCCACATAAGCGATGATATCGAGAGCGACGTGGTGGATTCGCTCATAGCCGCTGTTTCGGACCGGTTCGATATCGCACGCCGGTACTATCGGCTGAAGGCCCGCCTGCTAAAAGTAAGGCGTCTCAAATATCATGAACGGAACGTGGAATACGGCAGGATCGACGGGTCCTATCCCTTCTCTGATGCGAGCGCACTGGTGCTCCGCGTGATGCGCGGCCTTGATGACGAGTTCGCGGGCATCTATGACGGCTATCTCCAGAAGGGCCAGATCGATGTTTTTCCGCGGAAAGGGAAGACCGGCGGCGCCTTCTGCGTGCACCACCTCTTGTCGCAGCCCACGTTCATACTCCTGAACCACACGAACAAGCTGCATGATGTGCTGACCATTGCTCATGAACTGGGGCACGGGATCAATAATGAGCTGATGCGGTCCCGCCAGAACGCGCTGAACTTCGGGTCGCCCATGTCAACGGCCGAGGTGGCGAGTACGTTCCTCGAGGACTTTGTGCTGCGCGAAGTGATGCGGGATGCCGACGACGATCAGCGGCTTGCCGTCATGATGATGAAGCTGAATGATGATGTCTCCACCATCTTCCGGCAGGTGGCGTGCTACCGCTTCGAGCAGGAGCTGCATGCAGCGTTCCGGAATAAGGGTTATCTCTCGAAGGAGGAGATCGGAGCGCTGTTCAGGACCCATATGGCTTTCTATATGGGCGATGCTGTCGCGCAGTCAAAGGGATCTGAGAACTGGTGGGTCTATTGGAGCCACATCCGCTCGTTCTTCTATGTGTACTCCTACGCCAGCGGCCTGCTTATCTCAAAGTCGCTCCAGCATTCCGTGCGGCAGGACGCCGGTTTCATCACCAAAGTGAAGGGCTTCCTGGCCGCCGGCGTGTCGGATTCTCCGAAGAATATCTTTTCACAGCTCGGCGTGGACATCTCGGATAAGAGATTCTGGGGCCGGGGGCTTGATGAGGTGGAGGCGCTGCTCGACGAGACCACATCGCTCGCAAAGAAGCTCAGGAAATTCCGTTAAGGACCGCGTGCTGTATGACGGTCCATGAACGTTGGCCCATGGTCTTTTCCTATTACAACAAACTTTCAGCTTCGCAGAAGCGGACCTACCTGAAGAGCGATGCCATTCCATCCATCCCGCTCAGTTCGAGCGACGATCTGAAGCCGATCATACCTGCGCTGCAGAGCGCCCTGCTGGAGCAGGACCGTGCAAGCGCGGAACGTCTCTGCCGGCAGATCGGGAAGGGGATCACCGATGCGCTCGCGATTCCTCCGCTGCGGGTCCGGGTGCTCGCTGCCCGGCCGACGGGCTCCTGGGGAGAGCTGCACGGCTTGTACGAGCCCGCCGAGGGCCGTGCATCGGCCGTCATCACCCTCTGGATGCGAACGGCAAAGCATCGCCGCGTTGTCGCCTTCCGTTCATTCCTCAGGACCCTTCTGCACGAGATCTGCCATCATCTTGATTACGAGCTCTTATTGCTGGAGGAGTCGTTCCATACGCAGGGGTTCTATCAGCGGGAGTCAAGCCTGTTCCATCAGCTCGTGGAGGGGGAGAACGAAAAAAAAGAGGGATTGTGATCCCTCTTGTAAAATGCCTGGTTGGCCTGGAAGTGATCTGGAAGATCAGTCGGTGATGCCGTTCAGCATAAGTTGCTGGTCCACGGAGGTGATCGTGCCGGCAAGTTCTTTTTCGAAATCAGGAGCGCAGAGCGCCATGGCCCGCTGGATCTCCAGAGAAATGATCTGATGGACAACTTCGCGGGGAGGCAGCGCAACTCCTCGGGGAGCGAGAAATCCTTCAGCAAGATCGGCAAGCTCTTCGGCAAGGAGTTCAATGGTCGTTGCCTCATCCTGGGCGAGCGCCACGCCGTAGAGTATCATCATTTTCCGGAAGTTTGCTTCCGCAGCGAAGATCGCCCGGCGGGCCAGATCCTCGGTGCCGTAATAAACGGCAAGGTCCGCTGCATAGGCCCGCGACAGCAGGTAGGGGAAGCCCCAGCTTCTGGCCAGGGCGGAGCGGGTGATCTTCTGTCCCAGGAGAGGATCGAGGCGTTTGGTCAGCACATCAACGCCAGCCTCGACGAAGACATGATAGAGTTCGTCGGCAGCGTCAGCGGGGATGCCCAGTCCCGCGGGCAGGGGCGCCTCGGCAGCGAGCACCGCGGCTTTGGTGACCACATATCCTTCAGCAGGGCTGAGCGTTCTGCTGGCATGATGCGCCGTGGAATCAGCTCCCCAGAGGTCGTTCTGGCTGACGAATCCGGCGGACATGGCCTTTTGCCGGCCGGTCTGGGCGCGGTCCGAGACGTTCATGAACTTGAAGTGGGTCTGCAGATAGAGGTTCGAGCCAAAGGGAGAGCCGAATTGATAATTAAAGAGGTCCGGGGCCATGGTGCTGTACATTTCCAGAGAGTTTTTCGAGCCCCGCTTTTTATCGAGCTGGTCTGCAATGTAGGCATGCGTGGCAGAGCCCCAGGCAAGCGCCGTCGAGGTTATAAAAAAGAGGGATAAAATCGCGCCGCCAAGGGAACAAAGCATCCGTCTCATTGCAGAGGCCTCCGTCTCGACCCGAAAAAGGTAGATACTTCAATAAGATGCTTCCCGTCCATGCTTGACAGGAAAAAATATTCGGTCCGTTACTTCTAGCAATAGCACTGATCGCACGGTCTGTCAAGCCGTTGCAGAAGGCTGCGGACCTCAGGCGCTCTTCAGGTACTCGATGATCTTGTCCCGAAGGGCGCGATAGATATCGCTGAACCGCTGTTCATCCGATTCCAGCAGCGTTGCACGGAAGCCCTTGAGGCCGCAGTTGAAGCCCGTGAGCGGGACAACGCAGATGCCCGTGGAGGCCAGCAGGTAATAGACGAAACGCTTGTCCAGCGCCACGCCCCGCGTCAGGCGATCGACATACTCCCGGATAGGCGCTTCCTTGACCGGCAGCGTCTGCCGGTCGTTCAGCACGCCTTCTTCGAACATTACGGTCATGTAAAAGGCGCCGTTCGTTCTGTTCACCACGATGCCGCCGATGTCCTTCAGAAGATCATAGGCGATATTGGCCCGCTGTTCGTAGGCCTTGTTTCTGTCGCTGATATGTTTGGGATACCGGCTGTCGCCCAGGATCCCGGGAATCACCTTCTGGGGGAGCGTGGTGGAGCAGACCTCCAGCATTTTGTTGTCCAGGATGCTCTTTACATACTTGGTGAAGACGGGATCGTTCTTGGCGTTATAGACCTCGATCCAGCCGCAGCGGGACCCGGGCCAGGGAAGCTCTTTAGAGATGCCCTTCATGGAAATGCCGCAGACGTCGCCGATGACCTTGGCAAGGGGCACTGCTTTCTTGCCGTTGAAGGTCAGGTTGATGTAGATCTCGTCGCAGACGACAAAGAGGTCGTACTCCTGTGCGATAGCCACAATATCCTGCAGGATCTCCTTCGGGTAGACGGCGCCCGTGGGGTTGTCGGGGTTGATGACCAGGATGCCCGAGATGGCCGGATTGTACTTGACCTTCATCCGGAGGTC
The DNA here is from genome assembly GCA_001805055.1 of Nitrospirae bacterium GWC2_57_13. Lineage (GTDB taxonomy): Bacteria > Nitrospirota > UBA9217 > UBA9217 > UBA9217 > GWC2-57-13. The sequence continues at coordinate 4,994 of MHDZ01000042.1, read as the reverse complement.
GTTCAGATCAGGATACCAGAGGTTCTGCGGGTCGAGGGAGTAGGATAGATATTCCGCGCCGGCGTGCGACGCCTCGGCCGACGAGTGGGTGCTGTAGGCCGGGCTCGGGCCGATGACGCGGAATTCGCGCTTGAGCTGGCCATAAATCTTGCTTATCGCATCGCCGAGACCGTTGAAGAAAATGATGTCTTCCTTCGTGATGCGCACGTTGCCGTTGTCGTTGGCAAGGTTTGCGAGGAATTCACGGGTGGCGTCGAGGCCTCTTGTCGGCGAATAGGCGTAGGTGGAATCTTCCTTCGCAGCCTCGATCACGAGATCCTTGATCCAGGACGGTATCTTCTCGCCCTTCTGCACGGGATCGCCGATGTTCTCCCAGATAATGGTCCTGCCGAGCTTCTCGAACTCCTTGGCCACGGCGACGATCTCGCGGATCTCGTATTTCAGCTCGTCGGCCCCCAGTGAAACGATGTTGTTTCTCATGCCCGGTCCTTTCGAAGGGGAACATACAGCAGCGTCGCTACTCTCTTTTTGCGGACGCCTGGCAATCATACCAAAAAAGCCGGTGCGGAGTAAAGACCTTTATTCAGGGACATGCCGTCGGCGCGGAAAGGCGCGGCAGGGCCGGACACTCATGGACGGTGTTTTCATCCTTGGGAAAGCAGGCTATAATGGACGCATCCGTAACTACTCGGGTCAGACGCTCCCTCCATGGTTCAACGAAGGCGCGTCAGGGAACGGCGTACTAAGGGGGTTTTCAGGTGACACCGAAGATCAGGATCGGCATCAGCGCCTGCCTGCTCGGAGCGCAGGTGCGGTATGACGGCGGCCATAAGCTCGATCCCTTTCTCAGGGAAACGCTGGGTCCGTTCGTTCGGTGGGTGCCCGTCTGTCCCGAGGTTGAGGCAGGGCTGCCGGTGCCGCGAGAAGCCCTGTGGCTGGTCGGCACGAAGAAATCCTACCGCCTTTGCACCATCAGTACCGGAATCGACCATACGGAGCGGATGCTTTCCTGGGCCCGCAGGAGGTTTTCGGACCTGGAGCGGTTGGGTCTCTGCGGATTTGTGTTCAAGAGCCGATCTCCCAGCTCCGGCATGGGCGGTGTCACGATCTATTCCGATGCCGGCATGCCGGTGGCAACGGGCGCCGGGATCTTCGCCCGCGCCTTCATGGAGCGCTTCCCTCTCTTGCCGGTGGAGGATGAGGCAAGGCTGCGGGACCCGAGGCTGCGGGAGAATTTCATCAGGCAGGTCTTCGTGTGCCGGCGCTGGAAGGACTTTCTTGCCGGCGGCGCTTCACCATCGGGTCTCGCGGCGTTCCACCGGGACCACAAGTTCCTGATCATGGCGCACAGTCAGAAGCACCTGCGCATCCTGGGCGCCCTCGTGGCCGGCGGCGGCGGACGAGCCGTCAGAGAGGAGTATTTTCGAACGCTCATGGAAGCCCTGGCACTGGAGGCTACGGTCAGGAAGAATGTGAAGGTGCTGCACCATATATCGGGTTATTTCATGAAGCAGCTTGCGGCCGGCGAAAAAAAAGAGTTGCGGGAGGTCATCGGACAGTACAACCGGGGTCTAGTGCCGCTCATCGTGCCTCTGGTTCTGATGGGTCATTATGCAAAAAAATACGACGATCCCTATCTCAGAACGCAGGTCTACCTTGCCCCCCATCCTGCCGAGCTGATGCTCAGGAACCATGTGTGACGATGCGCATCTTCCGCGATGAGGCGGTCCTTTTAATAGCGTCCGGCGGCTGTATTCCCCGGCTCTCCGGTAGTGCCTTGCCAGCCGGAGAAGGTGATATTTCTTGACAGCGTCGGATTTACTATGTTAATTTACCAAACCTTGTTTGTCTGAACAGGATCGCATTCGGGGGGAGGGTCGTCTTGGAAACCCAAAAGGGCGTCGTAGAGCTTGTCTCGGAAAGAGTATGGAAGTTCTTTTCCTCGGTAAAACTTGCCGTTGTGCTGCTGATCGTCCTCGCCATTGTTTCCATCATCGGCACGGTGATCCAGCAGAACCAGCCTGTGGAACAGTACCTGCAGGAATACAGCCCGGCCACAGTGAACATCTTCGAGTTTCTCGGGTTCTTCGATATGTATCATTCCTGGTGGTTTGTGCTGCTGCTGTTCCTGTTCACCGCGAATCTCACGGTCTGCACGCTGGAGCGCTTTCCCCGTGCCTTGAGCGCCATTCGCGCTCCGCTGAAGCCCATTGACGACGAGGCCCTCAAGGCCGTGCCGTTCAAGAAGGAACTGCAGTTCAAAGGCGGTGCGGACAAGGCCGAGGCGCGCGCTGTCCAGGCCCTCCAGTCGAGGCGCTACCGGTTCCTGTCGACGAGCAGCCCGGGCATGGTTCAGCTCTATTCACAGAAGGGCGCCTACAGCAGGCTGGGCGTCTACATCACCCACATCAGCATCATCCTTATCTTCGTGGGCGCGCTTACCGGCGCCTTCTTCGGCTTCAAGGGATTCCTGAACCTTGGAGAAGGCGAGCATTCGCAGGTCGTGTATCTCCGGAACGAGCCGATGTGGGACAAGCTCATGTCCGTCCTCGGCGTGAGCAAGAGTTCGGTGATCCAGGACCCGCAGAGCGGCGTCGCGAGGCTGCCCCTCGGTTTCTTCATCAGGTGCAATGATTTCGAGGTGGACTACTACCAGGGCCCCTCGGGTCCCACGGGCATGCCTTCAGAGTACCACAGCGAACTGACCGTATTCAATCTTCAGGGCGCGAAGATCTTCGACAAGCGGATCGAGGTGAACGATCCCCTCAAATACCGGGGCATTACCTTTTACCAGTCCAGTTATGGAACCATCCCGGGCGTGAACGGCAAGATCGTCCTGAATGTGCGGCCCAAGAGCGGCGAGTCGAAAGGCGAGATGGTGGTGCTCGATCCGGGCGGAGAGGCATACGTCCGCTCCATCGACCGCACGATCAAGGCCCTTGGGGTTTCGGCCTTTGGGGCACGTCACACCTCGACGGGAGAGATCAGATTTTTTCAGTCGCGGAACGATGAACTGGTGAATCCGACCGTGGGGCTTGAGATATACCAGGGAAAGAAGGCCCTCTATACGACCACGGTGCTGAAGGTGGACCAGGGCGAGCCCTATATGCCAGAAGGCTATGTGATCAGCTATGTCGATTACTGGGGCGCCCGGTACACGGGCCTGCAGGTTACGAGAGATCCGGGGGTGTGGATCGTCTATACCGGGTTCCTGCTGCTGTGCATTGGCCCGATCTATGCCTTCTTCGGCTCTCATCAGAAGCTCTGGATCAGGATCCAGGACCGGAAGGGCCAGGCAGTTGTGACCGTGGCTGCGACAGCGAACCGGAACCGTCTGGCGCTGGAGCGCCAGGTGAACGCGCTCGTTGAGGAGCTTTCAAAATAATATTCTGAGAGGGGTCCGCAGGTCGACCCGGAGGGATGCAATGGACAGTTCTACGTTTTTCACCTTTGCCACGCTTTTCTATCTCGCCGCCATGATATTGTATATCAGCTTCCTCATCTTCAAAAAAGAGGCAGTTGGCATGGCGGCTTCGGGCGTGACTTACGCAGGCCTCGCCATCCAGACCCTGGCCCTGGCGCTGCGCTGGATCGAATCGTACAAGCTCGGGATCGGCAGAGTGCCGCTGTCTAACCTCTACGAGTCCCTGGTGTTCTTCACCTGGAGCACGGTGCTCATTTACCTGATTGTGGAGTACCGGTACAAGACCCGGGCCTTCGGCGCTTTCGTCATGCCGGTGGCATTTCTCGCGCTGGCCTTCATCAACGTGGCCGACATCAGCGCTGATATCTCGCCTCTCGTTCCGGCACTGCAGAGCAACTGGCTCCTGTATCATGTGCTGATGAGCTTCATCGGCTACGCCCTGTTCGCCGTGGCGTTCGCCGTAAGCGTACTTTATCTTCTCATGGACACCGAGGACCGCGGACCGACCGGCAATTTGTATCTTGCCCTGGGTGTCATCGCCTCAGTCGTCGCGCTGGGATACATCCTGACGGGTATGGGCGCCAAGGTCGTTTTCTGGCTGGGCGTCGGCGTTCTGCTGCTTGCCTGGTTCACGTACCTGGTCGTTGCAGGCGCCCGGAACCGGTCGCAGGTCTATCTGTTCTGGTCCTTCTGCATCGCACTGGTCGCCGGCATGCTGCTCTTTATGGGCCTGGATTATGTGCTGTTCCAGGGCCGGCATCTCCCTGCCGAGGAAACGTTCAAGAAGCACATGTTCGAATCGACCTTTCTCAGTTCCTCACGGGCGGTCGCTGTTCTTTGCTGGGCCGGTGTGCTCGCTATCTTTTATGTTGTCTGGTCCCAGGGGCTCAAGCTGAGAACCCTCTTGAAGCAGTTCCTGCCTTCGCCCGAACATCTCGATGACCTCACGTACCGCATGATTGCCATCGGGTGGCTGCTTTTCGGCGTAGGCGGCCTTGCCATGGGCGCCGTCTGGGCCAACAGCGCCTGGGGCACCTACTGGAGCTGGGACCCGAAGGAGACCTGGTCTTTGATCACCTGGTTCATCTATTCCCTGTACCTGCATGCGCGTTTTGTGCGGGGATGGAAAGGCACGCAGATGGCGGTCATATCGGCCGTGGGCTTCATGGGCGTGATCTTCACCTATCTTGGCGTGAATCTTGTTCTTTCAGGCCTTCATTCTTACGGAGGTTTGTAATTTACGCACCACACCAGTCGGACAGGAGAATACAGGGCCATGCACAAACAACCCGCTTTGCGCTCGCGGCGTTCCTGGTGTTCATGCTGGTCGCGGTCTCGGGCTGTATTGTGATCAAGGATAATCCGGGCAAACACAAGGGACACTACAAACAACCGGAAAAGTCATTAAAGAAAATCAAATGATCTGCCGCCTCAGGCAGAAGGAAGATCGGAAATCAGTCACTCTAAGGACGGCGCTCGCGCCGTCCTTTTTTTGTGGTGCGCCCAGCATGGGCGCACTCCTGTGGGTGCAAGTCCCACCGTAAGTTGGTCACGACGAACGAAGCGAAGC
>MHDZ01000041.1:1858-7599 GCA_001805055.1 Nitrospirae bacterium GWC2_57_13 | reverse complement strand
TGCGATGACTAGCTGAAAGCGACTCTTCAGCCAAGCCTGTTCGCGAGACTCCATTTCGCGCTGGGCAAACAGCCGAAAATTTGTAACAAGCCCGCTCCAGACTTTCTGTTCGCATTCTTCCGCGTTCAATCCAGGGGGGACTATGACAACATATTTATGCACGGCCGGTTTCCGGTCAGTGCCGACCAGTCCCGTTAGCACGGCAGTCAGCATCCCGGCCAGCGTTAGTGGGCTTTGCAAACGAACATTGTAAATGTCCGCGGCACCAAAGATGTTTGGATACTGGCTGATGAACGCCTTTAGCTCTTGGGCAAGATCATCCGAGCCGCTTGTTTGCTCATGAGAAGACTCTCTCATGTCGGAGCTACTCAACTCGACCGATGATTCTTTGGGGTTATTCAGGTCTGCAGCCATAATCTTATAAAGTATTCAAAGTCGTCAATATCAGCTTGTAATGTGCACGCTCTGTCTGCTTGCCCATCGTCACAAGTACAGGAAGAACTCGTCACACCATTAAAAAAGCCCTCAGCTTCAGGGTGCTTTTGCGTTGTCTGCCATTGCCGTTTCCCGGCGAGGGCTCACCCGATACCTTTCCCGGGCTTCGCTTACGATCATGGCCTTCTCCCGCTCGACCTCGTCGATCAGTTCCTGTTCGCTCGGCAGATAGAGCTTGTACTTTGAGGCGAAGAGCTGCTTGTTCTCCTTGAGCACCGAGTACTTGACCACAGTCTCGTCTTTGTCGGTGCAGAGAATAATACCGATGGTGGGGTTGTCGTCCGGGCTTTTGTACTTGTCCTCATAGAGCCTCACATACATGTCCATCTGGCCGATGTCCTGGTGGGCAAGTTCCCCGGTCTTAAGGTCGATCAGGACGAAGCATTTGAGGAGGTAGTTATAGAACACCAAGTCGATAAAGAAGTCTTTGGTGTCGGTGCTGATGCGCTGCTGCCGGGCGACGAAAGCGAAGCCCTTCCCCAGTTCCAGCATGAATGCCTGAAGCTTGTCGATGATCGCCTGTTCGAGGTCCGATTCGCGGAAATCGGGGTTGTCCTTGAGCCCGAGAAATTCAAGCACGTAGGGGTCTTTGATGAAGTCCTGCGGAGTTGCGACGAGGGCCTTCGTCTTCTCCTGCATTTCCTTGATGACGGGCTTCTTGTTCCGGCTCATGTGCAGGCGTTCGTAATACAGCGAGTTGATCTGGCGATTAAGAACGCGGGTATTCCAATTCTGCTCGGCAGCTTCGTTCAAATACCACGCACGGGCTTCCAGCTTTCCCACCCGCATCAGAAGCCGATAATGCGTCCAGGTCAATTCGTCACGCAGTGCGTGACGAATCTTGACAAACCTGTCAGCCGGAAATGTCACATAAAACTGCCTAAAATATTTGAGATTTGTCTCCGTGTAGCCTTTCCCAAACTCTTCCGTCAGGCGAAGTGAAAGGTTACGGATCAGAAAAACTCCATAATCTGCCCGCTCCTTACCCTGCTGTTCCTCTTCAACAATCATCCGCCCCACATCCCAGTAGGCTTCTACCATGACTGTGTTGACGGCACGGTATGCCTTGCCCCGCGCAGTCCGGAGTACATCGACCACGGCCTCAAGGAATTCGTGATGCACTGTGTCACGTTTCCTCGCTGACTTCTCGCGCACAGCCTCCTCCCAGGCCCTCTCTTCCATCTGCCCCATGGACGAGCCCTGTTTAACGTTCACGGCGTATTCATTCAGCGCACCGGCATCGTCGCGAGTTTTAGCAAGTTTGGGAGATTTACGTTTCCTGGTCATATTCCTATCCTCTTCAATATTTCGTTCAGCGCCGCATCAGTATTTTTTGCCTCTTCCTCCAAGGCGTTCAGTTCCTCTACGATCTCGGCGATGGGCCGGTATTCGTCCGCTGCCCCGGTGTGGATATAGCGGCAGGGGGAGATTTTGAAGTCGTTCTTCACGATCCTCTTGAAGGTACAATAGATTGGGAAAAAAGACAAGGATTCACTGCGGATCAGGGGCCCGGCCAGGTTATCTCTCTTCCTTCCTGATAACTGCAACGTAGTGCCTGGGATCGCTTTCGTCCAGGGACACGAGCGTGTGGCCCGTCATCCTGCACCAGGCGCGGATGTCGGACGGAAAGGGCGGGTCGGTGGCGGTGACGGTGAGCAGGTCTCCCACCTTGGCCTTCAGGAGCATCTGGCCCAAACGGGCGATAGGCATGGGACATCGTAGTCCGTCATTATTCACTTCCATGGGCTGCGCTCCGAAGTCTCAAATCCCCTCGGCCTCCTGGGTGACGCGAAGCACTTCTTCCACAGTCGTGATGCCCTCAGCAGCTTTCAGCAGGCCTTCCTGCCGAAGGCTTCTGAACCCGGCCTGAAGCGCCGCTGCCTTGATGGCGGAGCTGGACGCCTTGGCTATGATGAGCGTGCGAATGGTCTCGTTCATCTGCATCAGCTCATAGATGCCGATCCGGCCCTTGTACCCTTCATTGCCGCAGGCAGCGCACCCTTCACCGCGATAGAAGGTCACGGCGCCCGGCGCGAGCCCCAGGCTCTTGAGCAGTTCAGGGCTTGCTGCATAGGGCTTCTTACAATGATCGCAGACCTTCCGCACCAGCCGCTGCGCAGCGATGCCGATGGCAGACGAGGCGATCAGGAAGGGCTCAATGCCCATGTCCGTGAGCCGCGTGGCAGCGCCTGCCGCGTCGTTCGTGTGAAGCGTGGAAAACACGATGTGGCCCGTGAGCGCCGCGTGGATCGCTATCTCGGCGGTCTCCCTGTCGCGGATCTCGCCGACCATGATCACGTCGGGGTCCTGGCGCAGAATGGAACGCAGACCGCCGGCAAAGGTGACGCCGGCCTTGGGGTTCACCTGGAGCTGGTTCACGCCCATGATCTGGTACTCCACAGGGTCCTCAACGGTCACGATATTGTTCTTCTTCTTGTCCAGGGCATTGACGCTTGCATAGAGCGTGGTGGTCTTGCCGCTTCCCGTGGGGCCGGTGACAAGGATCATGCCATAGGGCCGCTGGATGAGCCCCTTGTATCGCTCTAACAGGTCCGGGGAAAAATTGAGCCCTTCCAGGTTCTGAATGATCTGGGTGCGATCGAGGATCCGCATCACCACTGTCTCGCCCTGAATGACCGGCAGCGTTGAAACGCGGAGGTCCACCGTCGTGTCGCCGTCCATGCGAAGGGCGCTGCGCTCCCGAAAGACCGAGGTTACCACAGGCCCCGTATCGCTGTGAGTAATCCGGGCCTGGAACCGGCCGTCCTGGGGAATTCGCTTTTCGGCGATATCCATGTCAGCCAGGATCTTGATGCGCGACACAATGGGCGCATGCATCTCGCGCTGAAAGGTCTTCACCTCCCGCAGCACGCCGTCGACACGGTACCGGATCTTGACGGACTTGCCCTCGGGAACGATGTGGATATCGCTGGCCCGCTCCATGATGGCCTGAGCGATCACCATGCTCACAAGCTTCACCACCGGAGCGTCCTCGGACACCACGTCGGGGATCACTCCCGCCTCGGTCTCGCCGGCGACGCCGGCAAAATCCATGACCGCGTCATCGATCGCCATGGTTACGCCGTATAGCCGGTCGATGGCGCGCATGATATCGCTGCGCGTGGCCACTACCTGGCGCACTTCCCTGCCCGCGGCTTTCCTGATATCGTCTATCCCAAAAATATTGAGCGGGTCGGCCATGGCCACGACAATGGCCTCCTTGTCCCGGTAGAGGGGAATGGCCGTGAGCCGCCGTGCCATGGCAGCGGGGATCAGGCGAACCGTGTCAGTGTCCACCAGTTGCTTGTCGATCTCTACGTAGGGTATCTGGAGCTGCCGTCCGAGGAAGGAGGCAAGATTATACTCCGTTAAAAAGCCGAGGTCCACGAGGAGCTCGCCGACCCTGCCGCCCCGCTTCTTCTGCTCATCGAGGGCCTTCTTGAGCTGGTCTTCCTTGATAAGCCCGCCTGCAACAAGCATCTCGCCGAGCATCTTTTTCTTTGTGTCCGTGGCCGCCATTCCTTCTCCTCTGAACTCATTGAAATTTCAGGCCAAATCAAGGCCTTACGCGATAGTATACCAGAAAATACCGCATATTTCCCTTTCTTCTCGGCTCCTGCCTTGACGGTCGTCACCACCTATGCTAACTTCTTATAGATGCGGACACTGCCCGCCCGTCTAGCAAAGGTGGACCCTTCATGGAATGGCTTGTTCCCGCCGTGGCTTCGGCCCTCGCCGGATCGCTCATACTGACCGTTGTTTACGTTCATCTCTATCTCGAGTATCGAGAACGGCATGTTCAGATCTGGCTTGTCAGCTGGTCTGTCTACTGCGTGAGGCTCGCCTTGCAGCTCGCAATGCTGCTCTCTCATGAGACTCCGCTCCTGATGGCCGGGAACCAGATCGCCTCACTCGTAAGCGGCATCTTTCTGCTCTGGGGGAGCCTTCTTTTCGCGGGAAAGAACTTTTCCCGCGCCTGGTGGTATGCGGGAACTGCCGGCGCGCTCTGGATCGCGGCCGCCTCAGCACTCCCCTTGTCCTTTCCTCTGCTTACAGTACCCACGTTCTTCTTTCTCGGCGCCGTATATATCTGGACGGGCGTCGCTTTCATCCGGTTCACCGACCTGGCGGGCCCGTGGAAACAGGTGACGGGATGGCTCTTTATTCTCTGGGGCGTCCACAAGCTGAACTTTCCCTTCCTGCGGCCCGTCGAATGGTTCGCGCCCTGGGGCTTTCTGCTCGCAGCGCTCTTCGGTTTTTCGATCGCCCTGTCGATCCTGCTCGTCTATTTTCAGAAAACAAGAAAGGACCTGATAGAGAGCGAAAAACGATACCGGGACCTCTTCGACAAGGGCCATTCCGTCATGCTGCTCATTGACCCTGAAACGGCCGAGATCGTGGACGCGAACCCCGCTGCCTGCGCATTCTACGGGTATACTCCGGAGGGCATGAAAGCCCGAAAGATCACTGACATCAACACCCTGACGCCGGAGCAGGTATTCCGGGAAATGGAGCGCGCCCGCGTCGAAGAACGGAATTACTTTCTGTTCCGCCACCGCCGCGCGAACGGCGAAGTGCGCGATGTGGAAGTTTACTCCGGTCCAGCCGCGCACCGCGGCGAAACGCTGCTCTTTTCCATCGTGCATGATATCACCGATCGCCGCCGGACCGAAGAAGTGCTCCATACCACCATGTCCCAGTTCGCGGCCCTGATCGACAACATGAACGACGGCATTCTCTTCGAGGACCGGGAGCAGAAGATCGTTCTGGCCAACTCTGCCTTCTGCGACATGTTCAACATCCCGGCGCGGCCCCAGGACCTGATCGGGAAAGACTGTCATGAAACGGCAAAGCTCTCACGGGCGATCCTTATGGACACGGTCGGATTTTTCAAACACAAGGAAGAGATCATGCGCGAAGGCCGGACCGTGGGCGGCGAACTGATATCCCTGGCCGACGGCCGCATCCTGGAAAGAACGTATGTGCCTATCTTCGTAAAGGGCTCCGCTCTCGGACACCTCTGGCAGTACCACGACATCACCGCCGCCCGGAAGCTGCAGGACCAGCTCCGCCATGCCCAGAAGATGGAGGCCGTGGGAACCCTCGCCGGCGGCATTGCCCATGACTTCAACAATATCCTGACGGCGATCATCGGGTACGGAAACCTGCTGCGGAACGGACTTGTCAGGGACACCCCCCTGCGGGGATACGCGGACCAGGTCCTTGCATCAAGCGAACGGGCAGCA
>MHDZ01000041.1:0-1839 GCA_001805055.1 Nitrospirae bacterium GWC2_57_13 | reverse complement strand
TCGCCTTCAGTAGAAAGCAGCACGTAAACCTCAGGCCTGTTGTGGTGAACGAGATCCTCGGGAGAGTGGATAAGCTGCTCCACCGGCTGATCGGCGAGGACATCGAACTCACCGCGAACATCCCTGATCAGCCCGTGACGGTGCTGGGCGACTCGGGCCAGATCGAGCAGATCCTTATGAACCTGGCGACGAACGCACGCGACGCCATGCCGGGTGGTGGAGCTCTTACCCTCGAACTGGGCGTTGCCGAGCTGGACGCATCTTTCCGCCAGGTCCACGGCTACGGCAGGCCCGGCTCTTATGCCCTGATCACCGTGTCCGACACCGGTGAAGGCATGGACCAGGGGACAGCACAACGAATCTTCGAGCCCTTTTTCACCACCAAGGAAGTGGGAAAGGGGTCAGGCCTCGGCCTGTCCATCGTCTACGGGATCGTGAAGCAGTGCAATGGCTACGTCAATTGCTACAGCGAACCGGGGCAGGGAACGACCTTCAAGGTCTACGTGCCCCTCACCGCGGACACACCTGCCCGGCCCCTTCGCGAAAGCGAATCGCCGCCCACCCGCGGAACCGAGACGGTGCTGGTGGCCGAGGACAACAAAGAGGTCCGTGATCTGGTCAGGGCCGTACTGGAACAGTTCGGCTACACTGTGCTCGATGCAGCGGACGGAGAAGAGGCCGCGCGCATGTTCGAACTTCACCAGAACGTCATAAGCATGATGCTGCTCGACGTCGTGATGCCGAAGAGGAACGGGAAAGAGGTTTACGAGCTGGCGAAAAAGATCAAGCCCGGGATCCGGGCGCTCTTCACCAGTGGATACACGGCGGACATCATGCACCGCAAGGGGATCCTGGAAGAAGGGCTGCATTTCGTTTCCAAGCCGGTCTCGCCCCGCGAACTGCTTAAAAAAGTGCGCGAAGCGCTCGACGACACAAGGGGATCCGGTCCATGAACAGTCCATCGAAAAAGCGCTGGAGGCTCCTTCCTCCCCTTACCCCTTTTTCCATCGCCGTGCTCTACCTGCTTGTGGGCGGCTTATGGATCTATTTTTCCGATCCCATGATCATGCGGCTCGCCGACGACGCGACGAGGCTCACCCGTTTCCAGACCTTCAAGGGCTGGCTCTATGTCCTGGCCACGGCCGCGCTGCTGTACTGGCTGCTTGCGCGGTACCGTTCGCAGCAGGAACAGATTCGCCTTCAGCTCCATAGAAGCGAGGCGGACTACCGGGTCCTGATCGAGAACCAGACCGACCTCGTCGTGAAGGTGGATGCTGAAGGGCGGTTCTTGTTCGTAAGTCCTTCCTACTGTGACCTGTTCGGAAAGTCGGAGCAGGAGCTGATGAACAGGAATTTCATGCCCCTCGTCCACGAGGACGACCGGGAGCGGACAGCACAAGCCATGGATCTGCTCAAACAGCCGCCCCATACCTGCTACCTTGAACAGCGTGCGATGACCAGGCAGGGCTGGCGCTGGCTCGCCTGGGCCGACAAGGCGGTTCTCGATGACCAGGGACAGATCATTGCCGTCGTCGGGGTCGGCCGGGACATCACCGACCAGAAGCGCGTGGAGACGGAGCGCACCAGAATTCTGAGCATTCTGGAGGCAAGCCGGAACGAGATATACACCTTCGACCCGGAAACGCTCCGGTTCACCTACGTTAACACCGGGGCGCTGAACAATCTCGGCTACACTTCCGAAGAAATGAGCGCCATGACCCCGCTGGACATCAAGCCTGAATACAGCGAAGCGTCCTTCCGGGAGCTGATTGCCCCCCTGCTTCGGGGTGAAAAGGACAAAGTGCTCTTCCAGACCCTCCACCGCCGCGAAAGCGGGCG
>MHDZ01000040.1:67491-101873 GCA_001805055.1 Nitrospirae bacterium GWC2_57_13 | reverse complement strand
TGCAAAATTATCCGATATAAAACAGCCGCCAATGGTCTCGATCGTGAACACGCCGGCAAGCGTTGATAAGGATGAAGCAGGCGTTACCCTCAAGATTATAGATTCCGGCGGAGGCATTGGGGATATACGGCTCTATTTGAACGGCGCCGCGGTCATGCTGGACAGCTCAAGAGGAGTGAAGGTCGTATCAAATAGTCAGAATGAAATCAGCAAAACCTATAATTTAAAGCTTACCAAGGGTCTGAATTCCCTGCGGGCGATCGCCTTCAACGGCGACAACACCATGCAGAGCAGCGATGCCCTCTATGAGATAACCGCCACATTCCAGGCCGATACGAAGCCGGCTCTCTATGCAGTGGTGATTGGGATAAATGATTATAAAAATCCCAAGCTCCAACTTAACTATGCAGTGGCGGACGCGACCCTTTTTTCAGGCAGCCTGAAGAAGGGAGCCTCTGGTCTTTTTGAGAAAGTACATATTAAAATGCTCACGACGGCAGAGGCGACAACGAACGAAAATATCATCAAGGAACTGAAAGCCATGCGTTCGCTGAACCCCGATGACCTTTTCGTCTTTTATGTGGCAAGCCACGGGACCGTGGATGACGGAGAATATTTCCTTATTACCTCGAACGTGGGATCCACCCGGACTGAGAAGCTCAGGGCCGACGCAGTCAGCCAGACGGTCTTCAAGGAGCTGATTGCCAATATACCCGCAACAAAGAAATTGATCATCATAGATACCTGTAATGCCGGCGCATTGGGCGGCGCCATCCAGACCGCGATGCTCACGCGGGGTATGAGCGAAGACACTGCAATGAAGGTCCTGAGCCGTGCGGTGGGATCAACCGTGCTCTCCGCGTCCACGTCCATTCAGGAAGCCCTGGAAGGATACAACGGCCATGGGCTCTTTACGTATGTACTTTCTGAGGGCCTTCAGGGAAAAGCAGACAAGGGCAAGACGGGATACGTCCGGACCACAGAACTGGCGGATTATGTGGATAATGAGGTTCCTATTCTGGCGGAGAAGATCTTCAAAAAAGCCCAGTATCCGACTATCTCCATCAGCGGCCAGGGGTTCCCGGTCGGGAAGATAAAATAAAAGGAGGATCTATGTTAAAGACACTTGTGTCAACGTTGTTGTTAAGCCTGTGTCTGGCTTCGAGCCTGTATGCCGCGCAGTCCACCATCACCGAGGCGGAAGGATATTCATGCATGGGAGTTGACAAGTCCAAGAAACAGACCGAGCAGGACGCCCTGATGGACGCGAAGAGAAAAGCGGTGGAGTTCGCCTCGACCTACATCAAAAGCGAGACGCAGGTGAAAAATTTCGCCCTTGAGAAGGACCTGCTGGCCGCCTATGCCAAGGCCGAGGTGAAGATCATCCAGGAGCTTGAAAAGTCATGGTACAAGGACCTGGCCGCGGGCGACTGCTATAAGGTGAAGATCAAGGCCGAGGTTGTTCCTGATGAAAAGGGGATGGAGCGGATTTCAAAGAGTAAGGATGTTGCTGATGATCCTTCAGCGCCGCTTGCCGTAAAGGTCTGGACAGACAAGAAGGAATACAAGGCTGGCGAGAAGATCAAGGTCTACATCAAGGGAAACAAGCCTTTCTACGCACGGGTGCTGTACAAGGACGCGGGAGGAGAATTAGTGCAGCTCCTGCCGAATCCATACCGGAGCGACAATTACTTCAACGGCGGGGCGGTCTACGAGATTCCGGCCGGAAACGATAAGTTTGATCTCGAAGTAAGCCAGCCCTTCGGTGAGGAGAGCGTTATAGTCTACGCAGGTTCCGCGCCGCTCGGTGAGATCGAAGTACAAACCGGTGGAAGTGTGTACCAGGTAAAAACAAAACCGAAAGACATTCCTGCAATGACGCGGGGCGTTAAGCTCACGGAAAAGAAGAATGGCGGCTCAGTTCCTGCAGCATCGGAGTTCTATGAAGACAAAGTTGTCCTAAAAACGGGAAAGTAATACTTTGCCGGAGGGTGATATAAATGAGAACCGGAAAAATTGCAGGGATCCTATTAGTGATGTTTTTTTTCGTGTCGCTACTGTGTTCGCAAGTTACAATGGGCGAGCAGTCGCTTGAGGACGCGAAAAGACTTAACCTAAGAGCTACAGAACTATACAAGCAAGGGAAATATAATGAAGCAATTACTTATGTACAGCAAGTGCTGGAGATAATGGAAAAAGCCCTTGGTAAAGACCATCTTTCCGTGGCATCAAGCCTTAACAATCTGGCGCAGCTTTATAAATCCACCGGCAGGTATGCGGAGGCTGAGCCATTGTATAAGAGGGCGCTTGCGATAAGGGAAAAAGCGCTTGGCAGCGAACATCCTGATGTGGCAGCAAGCCTGAGCAATCTGGCAGTACTTTATTCATTTATCGGCGGCAGGTATGAAGAAAAAGAACCATTATTCAAGAGAGCACTTGCGATAAGGGAAAAAGCGCTTGGCAGCGAACATCCTGATGTGGCACAAAGCCTTGGACTTCTGGCAGGACAGTATGAATCCACCGGCAGGTATGCAGAAGCCGAACCATTATATAAAAGGGAGCTCGAAATAAGAGAGAAAGTATCCGGCAGGGAACATCCTGAGACTGCGGTCGCTCTTCGCTTGCTGGCAGAGCTTTACAGAGTAACCGGCAGGTACGCAGAGGCCGAACCACTGTATAAAAGATCGCTTGAAATAGTTGAGAAAGCATTCGGCAAAGAACATTTTTCTGTAGCAGCAAGTCTCAGCAAACTGGCCATGCTGTATTATTCAACCGACAGATATGCGGAAGCCGAGCCATTGTATACGAGGGCACTTGCCATACAGGAGAAAGTTCTTGGCAGGGAACATCCTGCTGTAGCACATATCCTAAGCCCTTTGGCAGAGCTTTACAGAGCCACCGGCAGGTATGGAGAGGCTGAACCATTGTATAAGAGGGCCCTCGCGATATGGGAGAAACAACTTGGCAGCGAGCATCCTGGTGTAGTTCCCAGTCTTAACCATCTGGCGTTTCTTTATGCCGCAACAGAGAGACATCCAGAAAGCCAAAATCTTTTTAAAAGAAGTGTTTCTATGGATGACGTAAAGAGAGAGAATGTATTTTTTGTCCTTAATGAAAAACAGAAAATGAGCTATATGAATCAGAATGAAGGCTCTATCCATGCCTTTATGTCCCATTCAGTCAAACACATGCAAGCATCCCCGCAGGCAATAACCGACACCTTTAACGCATGGCTCAAGTGGAAGGGCGCTGTTGCAGAGGCACAAGGAAGATACATGGATGCGGCAATGCAGTCCGGCGACCCTGAGGTAAAAAAGAAGCTTGATGAACTTACTGCTATCCGCAGGGAGATAGCAAAGATGCAGTTATCAAAGCCAGGCAAGGATGGATTTGAGGCTTACAGAAATAGAATTGATGCGCTTCAAAAGCAAAAAGAGACACTTGAAGCAGAGTTGAGCAGACTGAGCAAGGATTTTGCCCTTGAAAAGACGATCGGCAGGGCTGATGCAAACAAAATATCAGCAATATTGCCGAAAGATTCGGTCTATATAGACTTTGCAAAGATTGAGTTTTATGACTTTAAGAAAAACAAATTGGACAAACCGAAATACCTTGCATTTGTCCTGATACCGCAGAAAGAGCCGCACGTGAAACTAATTGAAATATCAGACGCCGCCGATATAGAAAAGCATGTCAAGGCATACCTTCAGGAGATGAACAAAATAAAGACATCAGGCAATGTCCCAGACAAAGCCGCCTTGGACACGGCCGCCCGCGCGATATATGATATTGCGATCAAACCATTGGAGAAGTACATGGATGGCAGGAAGCAGTTATTTATCAGTCCTGACGGGAACCTCAACCTGATCTCCTTTGAAGCGCTGGTAACACCATCAAATAAATACCTTATGGAAGAGCATACAATTAATTATATCGCGGCAGGAAGGGACATAATCAGGTTTACCGATACAACCATGGCCAAAGGCGATGCACTTATCATCGCAGACCCTGACTATGACATGGGGCTGACAGAGAGGGATAAGGCGGCAAAGGAGCTTAATGTTGCAAAGACGATCAGAGGCAATGTGTCAAGGGATGCCTCTAACCTCAACTTTAACAGGCTTCCTGATACAAAGCAGGAGGCAGATGCCATTGAGAAGATTCTGACTGACAAAAAGAAAATTAAAGTAAAGAACTATCAGAACACACAAGCAATTGAAGAAATGATGTTCTCATCGGAGACACCCAAAATACTTCATCTCGCAACGCATGGTTATTTCCTTAACGATGAAGAAGTCAAGGGAAGCAATGAGACAAGAGGAGTCACCATAAAACTGAACGAAGATTTTTCGGCAACAAATGAGACCGTGAATATTGAAAACCCGATGCTCCGTTCCGGGATAGTGTTTTCGGGAGTAAATGCCTCGCTCAAAGCCGGCAGGGACGAAGGCATGATGAGCGCGGAAAAAATACTCGGACTGAATCTGAAAGGGACAGACCTTGTTGTGCTGTCTGCGTGTGAGACCGGTGTTGGAGATGTGAAAAACGGGGAAGGGGTGTTTGGGTTAAAGAGAGCATTCATACTCTCGGGTGCAAAAACTCTTGTTATGAGTTTATGGAGCGTCCCGAGCGCGGAGACAACAGAGATGATGACGGATTTTTATATGTTCATGGCAAATGGCAGATCCAAGGCTGAGGCACTGAGACAGGCAAAACTGAACATGATGGTGAAGAAACAGAATCCATTTTACTGGGGTGCATTTGTAATGACAGGAAAGCCGGAATAGGGGCAACACCGTCAAACACCTGAAGAAACAGGAAAGCATGAAGATATGCCGAGGATGTCGAGCTTATTGAACCGTTTTTTGATCTCAGCCGCGGCCTTCCTGATCTGATCGGGCTTCGCAACGTCGAGCAGAATGAATTCAACGGGAAGGCCCTCGGTCTGCAGTTCCTTTGCCGCCGCCATGCCCTTCGCGGCGCTTCGCGAGCCCCAGTCCCTTGTTTGCGCCCGTGACGAGCGCTGTCTTTTTTGCAGTGATGGACCGCTCCTTTTACAGGTCGATTTCGTTATACGACGCGTAGACGAAGAGCGTAAAGTCGTTCTGGATGCGGTCATGCCGCAAGGCCACGGAGGGCGAGAGGTTTTTGAGCGAAAAGGCGAGCAGCTCTTCCGGCGAGGTGTAGTTCAGTTCATAATCCTTGATCGGGGTGTGTGACGACAAGGCGTTCAGGGCGAGCCCTTTGTTGCAGTGGCGGAAGAGCGCGGTAAGGGTGTGCTTCGTGTCGTCGGATACGCCGGGTACGAGAAGGTTGAAGACGCCGCAGATGACAATGTAGTCGAAGAACCCTTCCGGCTCCTCTTCCGCGATGTCCATCACGTTGAACGTGCATTCCGGATACTTTTCCCGCGCCAGGTTGATGAAGTTCTCGTTGATGTCAACGCCCGTGTATTGTACCGTGATGCCCCGCCGCGTCAGGAAGCGGTAAAAATCGCCGGTTCCGCAGCCGAAGTCCAGAACGGTCGCATTGTTCAGGTCCGGCGCGATGTCAAGCAGCGCGTGGTAGCGCATGAGCTGGCCTTCCGGCGTCCATCGGAGCGCTTCCGGCCGGTCGCCGAATTTTTTTAAATGCATATTATAGAACGATAGCAGTTGGTCCTTGGAATAGGGGTCCACGTCGTTTCTCCTTTATTAAGCAGGTGGTTAGTATACCGCAGGTACCGTGGCGAATGCAAGGTCGTTCAGTAGAATCGAAACTATACAACAGTGTTATGCCTGTCGAGACGGATCGGCGAAAGCAAACAGTACTCTTATAGTCTTGATTAAACCTTTTTTCTTGACATCAGAACGTGGTTGTCTTATTATGCTCGCGTTTTAGAAGTTATCAAATTCAAAATTTAATAGTCCTGCAAGGAGTGGCACATGACGCCCGGTGCATACCTTCCAGAGCACTACCTTCCCGTTGTCATTTTTTTGATTCTGGGTACGGTTTTCGGAATCGGCATTCTCGTTGTCGGCTGGTTCTTCCGTCCACGGCGGCCCTATCCCGAAAAGCTGCTGACCTATGAATCCGGCATCACTCCCTTCATGGACGCCCGTCAGAAATTCTCCATCCGTTATTACCTGATCGCAATGCTTTACCTCATATTTGCTATCGAAGCCGTGTTTCTCTATCCCTGGGCGGTGGCTTACGGCCAGATAGGCCTGTACGCGCTCATCGAGATGGTGATCTTCATCATCATACTCTTCGTGGGATATGTGTACGCCTGGAAGAAGGGGGCACTGGAATGGGAGTAATGCAGAACCTGTTCAATGAAGGATTTATCACGACCAAGCTCGACGAGGTGATCAATTATCTCCGCGCCAATTCCATCTGGCCGATGACCTTCGGGCTTGCATGCTGTTCAATCGAGATGATCTCGTATATTGCCGCTCCCCAGTCCGATTTTGACCGGTTCGGCAACATATTCCGCCCTTCGCCGAGGCAGGCCGACCTGCTGCTCGTTGCAGGCACTCTTACCAAGAAGATGGCGCCGGTCCTGCGCCGCGTTTACGATCAAATGCCCGAGCCGAGATACGTCATCGCCATGGGGAGCTGCGCCAGCTCCGGCGGCATCTTCGACACCTACAGCGTGGTGCAGGGCGTTGACAACATCGTTCCTGTGGACGTGTATATCCCGGGCTGTCCGCCGCGCCCGGAGGCTCTGCTGTACGGCATCATCAAGCTCCGGGAGCAGATCATGAAAGAGAAGTATCTCAGAAAGTAGGGTCGCCGCGGCGGCCGGTACCGGCACCGCAGCGCGGGAAAGAGACGATATGGACCCAGTGCAGATTGCAAAAATGATAGAGGAAAAGTTTTCGGACCAGGTGCTCGGCACGGTGTCCCACGCGGGGCAGGTGGGCGTGATGCTCCGGAAGGACAAGATCAGGGACATTTGCCTCTACCTGCGCGATGAGCCGTTGCTCAGGATGGATCTCCTGGTCGACCTTACGGCTGTCGATTTTTCAGCCTATCCCGACGACAAGGGACCGCGGTTCGAGGTCGTGTACAATTTTATTTCGACCACCTACCGCCACCGGATCCGGCTGAAAGTGCGGCTGGACAGCGAGGATCCGCGCATCAACAGCGTAGCTTCCGTATGGAACACGGCGAATTGGCATGAACGCGAGACCTGGGACCTCATGGGGATCAGGTTCGACGGCCATCCCGACCTGCGCAGGATACTTCTTCCCGAAGACTGGGAAGGACATCCGCTTCGGAAGGAATACCCGGTAAAGGGTTACTAAACCAATTGAGCTCCGGAATTCAGGGTGAACCTATGGCAGTGACCGATACGGAAAAGACAACGGACCAAACCACCATCAAGAAAGAGATGTCCATCAACATGGGCCCCCAGCATCCGAGTACCCACGGTGTGCTTCGGCTGGTGGTTGATCTTGAGGGAGAGACCGTGGTGGGGGTCGATCCCCGGCCGGGCTATCTCCACCGGGGCATCGAGAAGTGGATGGAGAGCAGGACTTACCACCAGATCATTCCGATGACCGACCGGCTCGAGTACATCTCATGCATGAACAACAATATCGGCTACGTTGTCGCCGTCGAAAAGCTCGCAGGCATCGAGGTTCCTGAACGCGCTCACTTCATACGGACGCTTACCGCCGAGCTCTCGCGCCTCAGCTCTCATCTCATCTGGCTCGGCAGCAGCGCCATTGACCTGGGCGCCCTGACGGTCATTTTTTATGGGCTGAGAGAGCGGGAGCTTATCCTGGATCTGTTCGAGATGGCGACGGGCGCACGCCAGACCGTGAGCTACGCCCGGATCGGAGGAGTTCGGAACGATCTGCCGAGAGATTTTTTTGATAAGTGCCGCGAGTTTACGGAACTGTTCCCGAAAAGGATCGACGACTACGACACGCTGCTCCGTGAAAACCGCATCTGGCTCAAACGCACAAAGGGTATCGGTGTAATGTCGGCTGAAGAAGCCATAAACTACGGTTTGACAGGCGCAACGCTCAGAGGGTCGGGCGTCAATTATGACCTGCGCAAGGTGGAGCCCTATGCCGCCTACGACAAGGTCGAGTTCGATGTTCCTCTCGGCAAGAACGGCGACGTCTATGACCGGTACATCGTCCGCGTCGAGGAAATGCGCCAGAGCGTTCGCATCATCCGCCAGTGTCTGGAACTGATGAAGCCCGGCCCTATAATGACCGACGACCAGCGCTACGCCATACCCGACAAGCTCCAGGTCATGAACGACATGAGCACTCTGGCCCACCAGTTCGTGCTGATGAGCAAGTGGGTGCCCATGCCGAAGGGAGAGGTGTACATCGCCACCGAGGCGCCCAAAGGCGAACTCGGGTTTTACATCGTGAGCGACGGCAGCGGGAAGCCCTATCGGATCAAGATCCGCGCTCCATCGTATGTGAACCTGAGCGCGATCCCGAAGATGGCAACAGGCCATATGATAGCCGATTTGATTGCATGCATCGGCACGATCGACATCGTGCTTGGCGAGTGCGACCGGTAGACCGGCCAGGAGGCGCGGCATGGTCGACGCGAAGGACATTCAGCATCTGACGCTGTTCCAGGGCCTTGCTGCCGACGAGTTGAAGGCCGTGACCTCCATCGTATCCTCCGAGGTCTATGAAAAGGGGCAGACGGTCTTCGAGGAAGGCCAGTGCGACTGCCCCTGCATCTAC
Organism: Nitrospirae bacterium GWC2_57_13; assembly: GCA_001805055.1. Lineage (GTDB taxonomy): Bacteria > Nitrospirota > UBA9217 > UBA9217 > UBA9217 > GWC2-57-13. Next base: position 93,171 of record MHDZ01000040.1, on the reverse strand, counting down.
ATCGTCCAGAAAGGCCGGGTAGACGTGGCGAAGCGGAACAAGGACGGCGACTTTCTGACCCTCTCGGTGCTGCGGGAAGAGAGCTTTTTCGGCGAGATGTCCTTTCTGGACGGCAAGCCACATTCGGCGACGATAACGACGGCGACGGATGCAGCAGTGGTGCTCAAGATAGACCGCAAGGACTTCGATTCCTTTGTACTGGGCCATCCCCAGACAGGGTACAAGATACTTTTCAACATTGTGCATGAGATCATTCATCTGGTGCGCAAGATGAATTCGCAGTACATCGATCTTGCCGGATACATGTTCGGCAGGACGAAGAGGTAGGGCCGGCATGATCAGCGAGGCGGTGATCGAGCGGATACGGAAGACGGCGGACCGGTATCCTGAACGGCGGGCGGCCCTGATCCCGGCGCTCACCATCCTTCAGGATGAGCTGGGGCATCTGAGCCTGGACACTGTCCGATCCGTTGCCGAAGAGCTGAATGTTCCCGCGCCGGAGGCCTTCGGCGCCGCAAGCTTTTATTCCCTGTTCCGGTGGAAACCGTCGGGCAGGCACGTCATCCACGTCTGCCACAATCTGTCCTGTTCGCTTCTCGGCGCGGAGACGCTGCTCGATCATCTGGGAAAGAAACTGGGCGTGCCGGAAGGGCAGGCCACGGCCGACGGCAGGTTCTCCTTTGAGCGGATCGAATGCATCGGCAGGTGTGATGGAGCGCCGTCTATGCTGGTCGGCAAGGACTCATACGACAATCTCACGCCCGGAAAGATCGACGAGATCCTGCAGCAGTACACCTGAAGGAAGCCGCATGGAACAGATGCTCCTCAATCGGGTCGGCAAAGCGAAGTCGGCCGAGATCGATGCGGCCCTGAAGCTCGGGGCCTATGCAGCCCTGGAGCCGGCGTTCCGGATGCGGCCCGCCGATGTGGTGCATGAAGTGAAGCAGTCGGGCCTGCGCGGCAGGGGAGGCGCGGGCTTTCCGACGGGTCTCAAATGGGAATTTTGCGCAACCGTCCCCGGCAGCGAGAAATATCTTCTGTGCAATGCCGACGAGGGTGAGCCGGGCACGTTCAAGGACCGGTTCATTCTGGAACATGATCCCCACCTTCTGATCGAAGGAATGATCATCTCCGCCTATGCCATCGGAGCAACGCAGGGATACATCTATATCCGGGCCGAATACCCGGCGCAGCGAGACATTCTGGAAAAGGCGGTGGCCCAGGCCTACATGCGGGGCTACCTGGGCAGCAACATCCTCGGAAAAGGCGTGAACTTCGATCTGGCGGTCCATACGGGCGCCGGCGCCTATATTTGCGGCGAGGAAACAGCGCTTATCGAGTCCCTGGAAGGCAAACGCGGCCAGCCGCGGATGAGGCCCCCTTTTCCGGCCATTGAAGGGGCGTGGCGAAAGCCCACAGTGGTCAATAATGTCGAGACCCTTGCCGCGGTCCCCTTTGTCATCACCCTTACCGCCGAGGGGTTCCAGAAGATCGGCGAGGAAAGCTCGCCGGGCCCCAAGCTCTTTGCCGTGAGCGGCGCCGTGAACAAGCCCGGCGGGTATGAACTGCCCATGGGCACCACGCTGCGGGAGCTGATATTCGATCATTGCGGCGGGATCAGTGGGGGGCGGCGGCTCAAGGCTGTGATCCCGGGCGGCGCTTCAACACCGATGCTGACCGCGGACCATCTGGACGTAAAACTGGATTTCAAGTCGCTTGTGGCAGCGGGCTCCATGCTCGGCTCCGGCGCCGTGATCGTGATGGATGACAGCACCTGCATGGTGAGCGCCGCGGCGGTGCTCATTCGCTTCTTCAAGCATGAGTCCTGCGGCAAGTGCACGCCCTGCCGCGAGGGCACGGGATGGCTCTATCAGGTCTATCGACGGATGCTGAACGGTCAGGGCCGGGACGGCGACGCGGACCTGCTGCTCCGGATCTGCGACAGCATCCAGGGTAAGTGCTTCTGTCCCCTGGGAGAAGGCGCAATCCAGCCCGTCCTGTCGAGCATCAGGTATTTTCGCGCCGACTACGAGAAGTGCGCCGGCGGCGGGTGCGGCGAGAAGGTCTGCAGACCCATGGTGCATTGATCCCGCTCTGCGCGGGACTGTGAAGGGCGGCATTTCATGAAGGTTCGGCAGATCGTCAATCTTCTGAAGGCGACGGTGATCACGGGTGATGAGTTCCTGGACGGCTTGGACATCGACCGGTGCTTTGTCGCAGACCTCATGAGCGACGTCCTCGCCCGTTCGCATAATTTTGGGATCCTTATCACGGGTCTTGCGAACATTCAGGCGGTCCGTACGGCCGACATAGCCGACATCAAGGCGGTATGTCTCGTCCGAGGGAAGCGACCCGAGCAGGCGGCAGTGGCCCTGGCAAAGGAGAAGGAAATTCCGTTTTTCGTAACAAAGTACACAATGTTCGAGGCCTGCGGGATCCTCTATGCCGAGGGGCTGAAGCCGGTAGAAGAGTAGACAGAACGATGGCTCAGGACCTCAAACGCCGCGCCGGGGACGATGACAGGGTCACCCGGACCCAGGAAATGCTCTATGAGCTTACCGTGGGAGAGGTGATGTCCGACAATGTCGTTACCGTGCATCCGGACCAGACCATGTCGGAGATCCGTATCTTGATGCGGGACAACCGGATCTCGGGAGCTCCGGTGGTCGAAAACGGAAAGCTCGTGGGCATGATCAGCATCGAGGATCTGATCAACGCCCTGCTCGAAAAGCGCATCGACGTTCCCATCCGCGAGGGAATGACGACGGATGTGGATTGCCTGTATTCCGACGAGTCACTGGTACACTGTATCGCCAAGTTTTACCGGCTCGGGCACACCCGGTACCCGGTGCTGAATCGGAAAGGGGAACTCGAAGGGATCATCACCAAGGGAAACATCGTCGAAGGGCTGCTCAGGAAGCTCGAGATCGAGTATGAGCAGACCGAGACAAAGGTCAGTGCGGCCAGGCAGCGGCCCGCGATGCGGAAGTTCTTTGAGGATGTTTTTGCCGATGAGATCAGCTTCACGTTCAAGTACAACATCGTCGGTCAGACCTTGCAGCACGCCGGAACGGCAGCCAGCGAACTGAAGAACGCGCTTAAGAAACTGGGAGTTTGTCCGCCGCTCCTTCGCCGGATCGGAGTGGCCGTGTACGAGGCGGAGATAAATCTCGCCTCCTATACGCAGGGCGGCGAGATCCGGGCGACCATCGAGAAATGGGGCGTCTCGGTTGAGGTACTTGACAGCGGACCGGGGATCCTCGATGTGGAGCAGGCGCTCCAGCCGGGGTATTCCACCGCGCCCGATTGGGTCCGGGAACTGGGTTTTGGCGCCGGCATGGGCCTGGTGAACATCAAGAAGTGTTCCGATGAAATGGATTTCACATCCTCGGTCCCTGAGGGGACCCATCTGACGATGCGGTTCTACTTTACGAGTTGACGGAATCGAAATGGACTTGAACGCTTTAATAAAGGAATTCGGCCTGGACGTGAAGGCCGGCGCCGCCCACCTCGACCGCGAAGTGACGGGCGGATACGCAAGCGACCTGCTCTCCGACGTTCTGGCGCACGGCGGCGAGGGGAGCATCTGGGTCACGCTTCATATTCATCATAACATCGTGGCCGTTGCGTCCCACAAGGGGCTGGCGGGGATCATTCTGGTTCAGGGCAGGCAGCCCGACCAGGACACATTAGCCAAGGCCGAGAAGGAAGAGATCCCGGTCATGGTGAGCGATCTCTCGGCCTTTGAGCTTGTGGGCAGGCTGTACAAGGCGGGTATCCGTGGCGCTCAGGCGGATTAGAGCGGACCTGCACATTCATACCTGCCTTTCCCCCTGCGCGGGGCTGGATATGTCACCCCGCGCCGTGGTGCTGGAGGCCGCACGGAAAGGTCTGGAACTTATCGGCGTCTGCGACCACAACTCTGCCGAGAATGTTCTGGCGGCAAAGAAGGCCGGCCGGGAGCACGGAGTAACGGTCCTGGGCGGCATGGAGGTCGCCTCGTCTGAAGAAGCCCATATCCTGGTCTTTTTCGACCGCGATGACGACCTGCTCCGGTTCCAGGAAACAGTCTATCGGCATCTGGACGGCGTGAATGACGAGAAAGCCTTCGGCCAGCAGGTGATTGCCGATGAACAGGACGGCGTTACGGGCTTCTGCAGCCGGCTGCTGATCGGCGCCACGTCGCTGACCGTCGAACAGATCGTCGCGGCTGCACGGGCCAGCGCGGGTGAGAGCCTGGTGATAGCGGCGCATGTGGACAGGGAAGTGTACAGCATCATCGGGCAGCTTGGTTTCATCCCTGAGGAGTTGGACCTCGATGCTGTGGAGACAACGCGGCGCATTGACAGGGGGGAAGCGAATCGACGATTTCCCGACTGCCGGCGGTATCCGGTCATTACGGGATCCGATGCGCATCAGCCCGAAGACATCGGGAGCTCTGTTCTGTGCTTCACCATGCAGGACGGCACCGTGGGGGAGATCAAAAAGGCCCTTGCCGGGACAGACGGCAGGGCAGTGGACTGCTGAAGGCAATGGAGGATATTTCCCTCCATATTCTCGACATCGCCGAGAACGCGCTGAGGGCGGAAGCGCGGCGCATCGAGATCATCGTGACCAGGGAAGCAGGCGAGGACCTGCTGACCGTCGAGGTCGCTGATGACGGTAAGGGCATGGATGCCGGGACGCTTTCCCGGATCCGGGACCCCTTCTTCACGACGAAAGGGAAGAAGACAGGCTTGGGCATTCCCTTTCTTGCCCAGGCCGCAGAACAGGCCGGCGGCGAATTGTCCGTCCTGTCGGCCCCGGGTAAGGGAACGCGCGTTACTGCGCGCTTCCGGTTAAGCCATATCGACCGGCCGGCGCTGGGAGATCTGGCAGGCACCGTGCTGACGCTGATTGCGGGCCACCCGGAGGTGGATATCCTGTACGAGGAGCGGGACGGTGAAGCTGTCTCCCGCCTGGATACGGTAGAGATAAAGCGGGAGCTTGAGGGCGTGCCGATCTCCGATCCGGCGGTCCTCCAGGCGCTCCGCGCCACGCTCGCGAGCGAATTTATTCTCAGAACGAGGGACAAGTCATGAGTCAGGAACCAGCCGCAGGCGTAACAGAGACGCCGAACGAAGGGGTAGATCTTCGGGATATGAGCATCAAACCCGAGATGTACCGGAAGATCGACAGGATCATCGAGAAGTACCGGTCCAGGCCGGGCTCGCTCATTCCCGTTCTTCAGCAGGCCCAGGAGGTCTGCGGCTATCTTCCCGACAAGGTGCAGCGCTACATCGCAGCGGGGCTCAAGATTTCGCCGAGCGTGGTCTTCGGCGTTGCCACCTTTTATTCCTTCTTCACCCTGGTTCCCCGGGGCAAGCATGTGATCAGGGTCTGTCTCGGTACTGCGTGCTATGTGAATCGGAGCGAAGAGATCGTCGATAAACTCAAGGAAAAGCTCGGCATCCAGGTGGGCGAGATCACCAAGGACGGCAAATATTCCATCGAAGCGGTGCGGTGCCTCGGGGCCTGCGGCCTCGCTCCCGTGGTGGTGGTCGGACAGGATACCTACGGGGCCGTGGCGGCAACGAAGGTGATGGACATCGTTAATAAATACGAGTGATAAAATTCTAAGCACGAATATCGAAATCCTGGATACCGCCGAATAAACCGAAGCGTTTGAGTTTCGAAATTCGGATTTAGGATTTCCCCTTAAGGGGGGCTATATGGCGAAACTGACGATCGCGGATTTGAAAAAGATCAAGGACGAGTACCGGGCCAACCAGACACTGCGCGAAGGCGCATTTACCGTGAAGGTGACCGTGCACATGGGCACCTGCGGGATCGCAGCCGGTGCGCGGGGGATCATGGACACGGTGATGGCAGATCTGGCTGCGTCGGGCCGCAAGGATGTGGTGATCACCACGTCGGGCTGCGCGGGCCTCTGCAGCAAGGAGCCCATGATGACGGTGGAGCGGAGCGGCGACTCGCCGGTGCGGTATGTCGCCTTGACGCCAGACAAGACGCACAGGATCTTCGCCGAGCACGTCATGGGCGGCACAGCGGTGAAGGATTTTGCCCTTGTTGCCGGCCACGAAACGACCTATTAGTCTGATTTTCACACAAAGGCACAAAGGCGAATCGGGTGATGCTGAATTTAGAATCGTTTTCCTTCGTGGCGACCTGTGATATGTCATGGTTTTCTGTTTTTTGGTCTTAATTAATTGGCCTGAGGCATTGCCTCGCTAATAGTTCTGCAAGCCTTGCTGGTGTGAGGCGAAGCCTTGTTAATTCGTCAAGTGGGGTAACAATGGTGGAAACAACTTCTTATCGTTCCAATATCATGATCTGCGCCGGGACCGGATGCGTGGCGAACGGCTCCCTGAAGCTCAAGGACGCCCTGGCGATAGAGCTCATCAGGCGCGGCCTGCAGAACGAGGTCAAGATCGTTCTGACCGGGTGCAACGGGTTTTGCGCCAAGGGTCCGGTGATCGTCGTGTACCCCGAAGACATCTTCTATCAGCAGGTGAAGGCCGAGGATGTGCCCCATCTCGTGGAGGAGCATTTCATCAAGGGCAGGCCGGTGCAGAAGTTCCTGTACACGCCGCCGGCCCGCACGGAAGCCATCCCGGTCATGAGCGAGATTCCCTTCTTCAAGCACCAGGTGCTGCGGGCGCTCCGGAACCGGAGCCTCATCGACGCCGAAAAGATCGAGGAGTATATCGCCCGCGACGGGTATCTTGCAGCGGGCAAGGCCCTCACGGAAATGACGCCCGAGCAGATCGTCACTGAAATGAAGTCGTCAGGGCTGCGCGGCAGGGGCGGCGCCGGCTTTCTCTCGGGGCTCAAGTGGGAGCTCTGTGCCCGCGTTCCCGGCGAGATCAAGTACATCCTGTGCAACGGTGACGAGGGCGATCCCGGCGCGTTCATGGACCGGAGCATCATGGAAGCGGACCCGCATTCAGTGCTCGAAGGCATGATCATCGCCGCCAAGGCTATCGGGGCCCACTACGGCTACATTTATGTGCGCGCCGAATATCCCCTGGCCGTGAGCCGTCTCCAGCTCGCCATCGACCAGGCCATGGAGCAGGGGCTGCTGGGCAAGGACATCCTGGGCTCCGGGTTCGACCTCGATATCGAGATCTATCAGGGCGCCGGCGCCTTTGTCTGCGGCGAGGAAACGGCGCTCATGGCTTCCATCGAGGGCAAACGCGGCATGCCGCGGGCCAAGCCGCCCTTTCCCGCCGTCAAGGGGCTGTGGCAGCGCCCCTCGGTGCTGAACAACGTGGAGACCTTCGCCAATGTGCCGCCTATCATTCTGAACGGCGCGGAATGGTTCGCCGGGATCGGATCGGAGAAGAGCAAGGGCACGAAGGTGTTTGCGCTGTCCGGCGCGCTGAACAACATCGGTCTCGTCGAAGTGCCGATGGGCATTCCCCTCAGGACCATCATCCAGGACATCGGCGGCGGCATCAAGGGCAACCGCAAGTACAAGGCCGTGCAGCTCGGCGGCCCGTCAGGCGGCTGCATTCCCGAGTCGCTCCTGGATACGCCCGTTGACTACGAGAATATCAACAAGACCGGCGCGATCATGGGTTCCGGCGGCATGGTGGTGATGGACGAGACCACGTGCATGCCTGCCATGGCAAAGTTCTTCCTCGAATTCACCGAGGACGAATCGTGCGGCAAATGCGTACCCTGCCGGGTCGGGAACAAGACGCTGCTGAACATCCTGGAACGGATAACGAACGGCGAAGGCCGGGAAGGGGACATCGAGCTGCTCGAGACGCTGTCGCTGCAGGTGAAGGAATCGTCGCTCTGCGGCCTCGGCCAGACCTCGCCCAATCCCGTTCTGACCACGATCAGATATTTCCGTGATGAGTATGAGGCCCACATCAAGGAGCATCGCTGCCCCGCCCGGGTCTGCACTCCACTCGTCAAGTTCGTGGTGGACCAGGAGAAGTGTAAGATGTGCGGACTCTGCTTCAAGGCATGCCCGGCCGGCGCGATCGTCTGGGAGAAGAAAAAGCCGGCCTACATCGACCCCGAGAAGTGCACGAAATGCAAGAGCTGCATCAAGGCATGCAGGTTCTGGTCCATTGATTGACGAAGGGGTCCTTCGGGGCCGGAGCTTCTGAAACCATTGACGCTGCGATCTCTCCGGGAGACGCATCTGTCGCCGTCAGGACAGGTAAAGGACTATGGAAATAAAACTGACAGTAGATGACAAACCCGTAACGGTAAAGGCCGGATCAACGATCCTTGACGCGGCAAAGGCCGTGGGATCGAAGGTCCCTACCTTGTGCCAGGATGATAATCTCCATCCTTTCGGCTCCTGCCGCATCTGCCTCGTCGAGGTGGTAGGCTCGCCGCGCAAGTTCACGCCGTCGTGTACGACGCCGGCCATGGAGGGCATGGTGGTGCGGACCATGTCGCCGGCCATAATCGACATCCGAAAGACCGTGCTGGAGCTGCTGCTGATCAACCATCCTCTCGACTGTCCGGTCTGCGATAAGGCCGGCGAGTGCAGGCTCCAGGACCTGGTCCACGAATACGGACTGGGCAAGCCCCGGTTCGATCCCGTGAAGAAGTATCTGCCCGCCGATTACGAAAGCCCCATCATCGAGCGAAACATCAGCCGCTGCATCCTCTGCGGCAAGTGCGTACGGATCTGCGATGAGCAGAACGCCGTGGGCGAGTGGGCATTTACGCGCCGCGGTACGAAGGCCCGCATCAGCACCGACTTCGACCGCCCGCTGAACTGCGAGTTTTGCGGCGAATGTGTGGACATCTGCCCGGTGGGCGCCCTGACAACACGGCAGTTCCGCTACAGGGGGCGTCCCTGGAACCTCGCCTCGGCCCGTTCGGTCTGCAACTACTGCGGCTGCGGCTGCGTCATCCGATATGATACCCGCGACGGCAGGGCCGTGCGCGTCGTGGCGCCGAACGACAACTACCTTTGTTCCAAGGGCCGCTTCGGCTGGGACGCCGTTCATCACGCCGACCGGATCATGACACCCAAGATGCGCGTGGGCGGCAAGCTTGTCGACTGCACCTGGGAAGAAGCCGTCTCGGTCATTGCCACGAACCTCAACGTGATACGGACCAAGCGCGGCGTCGACACGATCGGCGGCCTCGGGTCCGTGCGAACCACGAACGAGGACAACTATGTCTTCCAGAAATTTTTGCGTGCTGTCGTGGGGACGAACAATGTCGACATGCTCGGGCGACTTCGCATCCCCCGGGGCCTGGACTCCGCGTTCTTTTCCGGCGAACTGGCGAAGATCCGGAGCCATCGGGCGATCCTCGTTCTTGACGCTGACGTGGGTGAGATCAATCCGCGCACGGGCATCGAGATCGTGAATGCCGTGAACCGGCGCGGCGGCAGGCTGGTCCTGGTGAACAAAGGCGAGAACAAATTCAACGTTCTTGCCGAGGCGGTGATCGTTGACAGCGCCGAAGCTGCGCTGACCGGCCTGATCGCCGCCCTGAGCCCGGGCGGACAGGGTGTGCGTGAAGACATCAGGCGCGCCGCCGTCGTCCTGCTGGAGGAGCCGAGCGTCGCCATCATCGTTCCAGCCCGCGTGTCCGCCAAAGAGGTCTCACTGATCAAACAGCTTGCCGGTCTGCTGCAGGGAGTGACTTTTTATCCGCTCGTGAAGCGGAGCAATCTCCAGGGCGGCCTTGACATGGGTGTGATTTCAGACTATTATCCCGGTTACCGAAAACAGGGCGAGGACACGACGGCCGCATTTGCCGCATCATGGAACGCCATGCTCCCTGATAAGCCGGGCATGAACGCCCTGCAGATGCTGGAAGGCATCGCTTCCAAAAAAACAGCCGCCCTGTACATCATGGGTGATGATCCCGTGGGCAGCGATCGGAAGCTTGCTCCGGTCCTGAAGGACCTTGAATTCCTCGTGGTCCAGGACATCTTCATGAGCGAGACAGCGAAGCTTGCCGATGTGGTTCTTCCCGCGGCCGGTTCGGCAGAGAAGTCAGGCACCTTCACGAACGTGGAGCGACGGCTCCAGGAGCTGTCGCAGGCCGAGGAGCCCCTGGCCGAAGCAAAGTCCGACTGGGAGATCATTCAGCTGATCGCCAGAAAAATGGGCGGCGCCATGAACTACGCTTCACCAAAGGACGTTCTTGCCGAGATCAGATCCGTCGTCCCGCAGTACCGGGACCTCGCTCCGGGCGCCTGCTGGCCCGCGGAGCTTTCGCCCATCGCCGGCACGGACGCCGATCTTTCGCTTGCCTCAGGCACGATCATGAAGGACGAAGTGATAACGTCCGACCGTCTGCTGTTCTCCTCAGGCATGACCATTACGCGGTCGCAGGAGATCAGCACCATCCGGCGTGTCAAGGTCGCAACGGGGAAATAGGGAGAAGGAAATGGCCGACATGGCGCAGATCTTGAACATCGTCTACACCATCCTCATACCGGTGGCCGTGTTGTTCGGTTTCATCATGCTGAACGCAGCCTATCTGTCTTACATGGAGCGCAAGACGCTGGCGTGGATGCAGTCGCGGATGGGCCCCATGATGGCGGGCTATCACGGCATCCTCCAACCCATCGCAGACGGCGTCAAGCTGTTCTTCAAGGAAGACATCATCCCTGCCAAGGCGGACAAGTGGGTCTTCATTGTCGCGCCCCTGATACTGCTCGTCATGTCCCTCGCCTCCTTTGTGGTCATTCCCTTCGGCCCGCCCACGAGACTCTTCGGTATCCTGTCGCCCGAGAATGCAGTTCCGCTCTGGGTCACCAACCTGAACATCGGCGTGCTCTATGTGCTGGCCCTGGCCAGTATCGGGACCTACGGCGTGATCATGGCCGGGTGGGCATCGAACAACAAATACTCGCTCCTGGGCAGTTTTCGTTCGGCTGCGCAGATGATCAGCTATGAGATCCCCATGGCCTTTGCCATCATCACCGTTGTGCTGATGGCGGGATCGCTCAACCTGACGGAGATCGTGAATGCCCAGACCGGGAAATGGTTCATCTTCACCTATGTGGGGCCCGTGGTGTTCTTTCTGTATCTTGTTTCGGGCATAGCGGAAACGAACCGCGCGCCCTTTGATCTGCCGGAAGCGGAAAGCGAACTGGTTGCCGGTTTCTTCACGGAGTACACGGGCATGCGGTTCGCCATGTTCTTTATGGCCGAATACGCCAACATGGTCGTCGTGGCGCTGCTCATCAGCATCATGTTTTTCGGCGGCTGGCTGCCGCTGCAGATATTCCCCTCCGTGTCCTGGCTCGGCGGCATGGCGCCCATAAGCTGGGTCAATACGGCCATGCGGGCAGTGCCGCCGGTGCTCTGGCTCCTGGCCAAGGTCTATTTCTTCATCTTTTGCTTTATCTGGATACGGGCCACGCTGCCGCGGCTGCGGTATGATCAGCTTATGAAGTTTTCCTGGAAAATACTGCTGCCCCTGTCGCTTGTCACCCTGCTCGCAACTGCATTCCTGAAGCAGGCGGGATTATTATAGCAGCAGGGCGCTGTAGCCGGATAGTACGTCAGATGAGTACGTTAAACAACAGGCCGAGCTGCTGATACGAGCAGGCAGGTAGTTCCGGTTTGTTCAATCGAGGTTGAATGATGAAACGGATAAAGAAGCTGCTCAATACCATCTTTCTGGTCGACATTGCAAAGGGCATGTCGCTCACCTTCCGCACCATGTTCACGCGGCCGGTGACGCGCCAGTATCCGATGGAGAAGCGGAAACCCTTCTCGGGCTCCCGGGGGCTGCATGCCCTGCGGCGCGACGACTCGGGCCTGAAGGAGCGGTGCATCGGGTGCGGCCTCTGCGAGGCTGTCTGCCCCTCAAAAGCCATTGCCGTGGTGACTGCCGAGGGCAAGAACCATGAGAAGATCGTGACCGCATACGAACTTGATCTGCTCCGCTGCGTGTTCTGCGGATTCTGTGTTGATGCCTGTCCGGTCTTCGCCATTCAGATGACGCCTGAGTTCGAGCTTGCCTGTACTTCGCGCAGGGACGCCTTCTATACCAAGGAGCGTCTCATCGAGGTCGGCGACCGGTATGAGGGCAAAAAGGGGGTCGGCAAGAATGCTGCATAAGGCCATCTTCATCTATTTCGCCGCTGTCTGCATTGGTTCTGCGCTGCTCATGATCACGCGCCGTAACCCCGTGCACAGCGTGCTGTTCATGCTGCTTCTGTTCTTTCATATTGCCGGGCTCTTCGTTCTGCTGAACGCCGAGTTCCTCGCTGCCGTGCAGCTCATCGTCTATGCGGGCGCCATTCTGATCCTGTATCTCTTTGTGGTCATGTTGTTGAATGTTGACCGGGAGAGCGCCGCGCCGCGGGCGAACCGCTACTGGCCCTGGCTCACCCTGTTCGGACTGCTGATCTCCGCGGAGATCTCATTCCTTGTTCTGCGCGGTTCGTTCCCGGCTGACGCAGGGCAGCAGCCCATGACGCTCGCAGTCGGGAGCGTGCGGGATCTGGGCATTGAGCTGTACACAAAATACCTGGTTCCTTTCGAGATCGCTTCGGTGATCCTGCTGGTCGGACTCGTGGGCGCGGTGATGCTGGCGAAGAAGATCAAGGATTAAGTAGACGTAAACAGTAGACGGTAGACAGCATACAGCAGATAGCAGGGGGGACGGATCGCGCAGTTCCCTGTGTACCGCCTGCAGTATACTGCCTGCCGCATTTTGGAGGTTGATCGTATGGTTCCCTTGTACTGGTATGTGTTGCTGAGTGCCGCGCTCTTCACCATCGGCGTAGTGGGCGTACTGTCGCGCAGGAACGTCTTCATTGTCCTGATGTCGATCGAGCTGATGCTGAATGCAGCTAACATCAATATGGTCGCCTTCTCGCATTATCTTCAGAACCTTACGGGCCAGATCTTCGTGATCTTCATCATCACCGTGGCGGCCGCCGAGGCAGCCGTGGCGCTGGCCATCATCATCCTGCTGGCCCGCAATCGCGGCAGCGTGCATGTGGATGAGTTTAATCTGATGAAGGGATAGCAGGGAACGTTCAAGGCAGGCAGTGTTTCTCGGTAACGAGGCCCGTATGGAGGAGCGGCAAGCGACAACGGCGCCATACGCACGACGTAACCGAATGACGAAACGGGCTTCGTAACCGTTGCCGTCATCCCAGTTTCCGGATTTATCATCGAGGTGCTTATGCTTAAATACGCTCTCATACCGCTGCTGCCCTTCGCGGGATTCCTGATCGCCGGGCTCTTCGGGAAATACCTGAAGGAGCGGGCCGCCTACGCGGCCGTGGCCGGCGTTGCCGGGTCCTTCATCCTGTCCGTGAGCGCCTTCATCGACGTGCTGGGCGGCACTATCATCGATGAGAACCTCTACTCCTGGTTCGCTATCGGCAATCTGACGGTGAACGTGGGCTTCCAGATCGACCAGCTCACTGCGGTGATGCTCCTGGTCGTGACCACGCTCAGTACCCTCATCCATATATACTCCGTAGGCTACATGCATGGCGACAAGGGATACGCCCGCTTCTTCGCCTATTTGGAACTGTTCACCTTTTTCATGCTTGTTCTGGTCATGGCGAACAACTTTGTCCTGATGTTCGTTGGCTGGGAAGGCGTGGGGCTCTGCTCCTACCTGCTGATCGGGTTCTGGTATGAGAAAAAATCGGCTTCTGACGCGGGCATAAAGGCCTTTGTGGTGAACCGCGTAGGCGACTTCGGATTCCTCCTCGGCATGTTCCTTATCTTTCTGACTTTCGGCACCCTTGATTTCACCGACGTCTTTGCGGCTCTTTCCGGTCCAGCGGCGGCACAGAGCTATATGCTGCTCGGCGCCGAGATCGGCGTGATGACGTTGATCTCGCTGCTGCTCTTCGTGGGCGCCATGGGCAAATCAGCGCAGCTTCCGCTCTATGTCTGGCTGCCTGACGCCATGGAAGGCCCCACGCCGGTCAGCGCCCTGATCCACGCGGCCACCATGGTCACGGCCGGCGTCTTCATGGTTGCGCGCTGCGCGCCGATTTTCTCGCTCTCACCCACAGCCATGACCACCGTGGCGATCGTGGGCGGTCTCACGGCGGTCTTTGCCGCCACCATCGGCCTGGTGCAAAATGATATCAAGCGCGTCATCGCCTACTCGACGATCAGCCAGCTCGGGTACATGTTTCTGGGCCTCGGCGTCGGCGCCTTTGCCGCAGGCATCTTCCACCTCACGACCCATGCCTTTTTCAAGGGACTGCTCTTCCTCGCCTCTGGCAGCGTGATCCACGCCCTGTCAGGAGAGCAGGATATGCAGAAGATGGGGGGGCTCAAGCGCAAGATCAAGGTGACCCATGGCGTGTTCCTGGTCGGCTCTCTTGCTCTGGCCGGCATCTTCCCTTTTGCGGGTTTCTTCAGCAAAGACGAGATCCTCTGGAGCGCGCATAATGCCGGCGAAGTGGGTCGGGTGCTCTGGATGCTGGGGGTCTTCGGCGCATTCCTCACGGCCTTCTATTCCTTCCGGCTCATTTATCTCACGTTCTACGGAAAATCGCGCATAGACCACGAGGTTGAGCACCATGTGCATGAGTCGCCGAAGGTGATGACCATACCCCTGGTCATCCTTGCATTCTTTGCCATAACGATTGGCTGGATCGGCATGCCCGGCGCCATCATACCCCACGCGAACCTGTTCGGCGATTTCCTGGCGCCCGTTTTTCCAGTCCTGGAACACGGCGTCGCAAACCACGGCCTCGAACGGTGGCTCATGGTCTTTTCTGTCATGGTTGCGCTGGCAGGCATCCGGCTAGCCTATAGTCTTTATGTGAAGAATACTTCGATGCCCGACCGGCTGGCCAGGAGTTTCAAGGGAACCTATAATCTGCTGCTGAACAAGTACAAGGTGGATGAGGTCTACAATTTCATCTTTGTAGACGGTCTCGTGCACCGGCTCGCCAGGTTCCTTTACAACATCACAGACGTGAAGATCATCGACGGCGCGGTGAACGGCATTGCCGGCATGATCCGGCGAACCAGCGAGGGCAGCCGGAAAGTGCAGACAGGCTTTGTTCAGGAGTATGCCTTTGTCATGGGCCTGGGCCTTGTGGTGTTGATGGGGCTGTACTACGTGTTGAAATAAGAATGCATAGGGCATGGAGCATGGAGCAAAGGGTTTGATCCTTTGCGCTGCGCTTTCTGCAAGTCGTTTAAGGAGACGTTCATGCTCGAACTGATACCATACACGGAACAGATAGACTATCCGCTGCTCACCCTGCTGATCGCCGTGCCTGTGCTCGGGGCTGCCATCCTGCTGTTCATCAGGAACGCGGCGCTTGCCCGCACAGTGGCGCTGGCCTTCTCCCTGGTAGAGCTTGCGCTCTGCGCGCCCCTGCTGATGCACTTTAATCCCTCCATCCCGCATATGCAGTTCGGAGAGAGCTATGAGTGGATCAAGGCCTGGAACATCCATTACAAGCTGGGCGTGGACGGTATCAGTGTGCTGTTCGTAGCGCTCTCGGCGTTGCTCACGACCATTTCCATCATGGTCTCCTGGAAGGCCATCACTGACCGTGTGCGTGAGTTCATGATCGCCCTGCTCTTCCTCGAGGCCGGCATGATCGGCGTGTTCATGGCCCTGGACATGTTCCTCTTCTACATCTTCTGGGAGGCCATGCTCATCCCCATGTACCTGTTGATCGGCGTCTGGGGCGGACCGAACCGTCTTTACGCAGCCGTCAAATTCTTTCTCTATACCCTCGTGGGCAGCGTACTGATGCTTATCGGCATCCTGGCTGTTTATTTCTACGCAGGCGGGACCTTTGACGTGCTTACGCTCATGAACTTCAAGTACAGTTATACCTTTCAGCTCTGGGTTTTTGCATCATTTTTCCTAGCCTTTGCCGTGAAAGTGCCCATGTTCCCGTTCCACACCTGGCTGCCTGATGCCCACGTCGAAGCTCCCACGGCAGGCAGCATCATCCTGGCCGGCATCCTGCTCAAGATGGGCGCCTATGGGTTCCTGCGTTTTTCGCTGCCCTTCTTCCCTGACGCGTCCATTGCCTGGACGCCTGCGATCATGATACTGTCCGTCATCGCCATCATCTACGGCGCTTACATGGCCTTTGCCCAGACAGACTTCAAGAAATTGATCGCCTATTCAAGCGTCAGCCATATGGGTTTTGTGACCCTCGGCATCTTTGCCTTGAACAGCCAGGGCGTGGCAGGCGGCCTGATCCAGATGATCAACCACGGCGTGTCCACAGGAGCGCTGTTCCTGCTCGTCGGCGTCATCTACGAACGGACCCATACGCGCATGATTGCTGATTACGGCGGCATCGCTGCAAAGGTCCCGGTCTATGCAACGATCCTGATGATCATCACACTTTCGTCCATCGGCCTGCCGGGCACGAACGGGTTTGTTGGCGAGTTCGCCATCCTGCTCGGCGCCTTCAAGTTCCAGAAGGTCTACGCCGTGATCGCGGCCCTTGGTGTTATCCTGGGCGCCGGCTATATGCTCTGGTTGTACCAGCGCGTGGCCTTCGGGAAGATCACGAACCCTCACAACGAAGCCTTGAAGGACATGAACTATCGCGAGATAGCCGCTGTACTGCCGCTCGTTGCGCTGGTGTTCTACATCGGGCTTTATCCCAACCCGACGTTCACGATCATGAACGCCTCGGTGGAGAATCTCATCGCCCACGTGCATGCCAAGGCACAGGTGGTCCCGGCCGTTGCCCAGGCCATCAGCACGGCAGTAGGGAACTGAGCGGTTCGGAGTCTTTATACTACGGGAATTGATGATCCTGAGAGCAGTTGTTGGACGCGGATGAACGCGGATTTTCGCGGATAGGACCTGACATTCAGTTCTAGAGAGAGCTTCGCTTTTTTCAGTTTCGGATTTTTTATCCGCGTTTATCAGATGTTATCTGCGTCCTAAACGATTTTATTAGGGTTCTTCGAGGTGAAACGCATGCCAAGTACGCTGCAGGAATTTTTTACGCTCATGACGCCGATCTATCCCGAGGTCGTGGTGATCACCGTGGCGCTCACGGTGCTGCTGCTCGATCTCTTCGTCAGGAAGGAGCAGAAGTCGTCCCTGGGCTGGTACAGCCTCGCAGGCGTCATCATCGCCGCCCTAGCCACCTTCAAGCTCATGGGTGTGACCGGGTCGTTCTTTGCCGGGACCTTTCTGCTCGACCGTTTTTCGGTTTACTTCAAGTTCTCCTTCTACGTGGCCTGCAGCCTCGGCATCCTCGTTTCCATCAACTATCTCAAGATAGAGGACATTCACCGCGGCGAATATTACGCCCTGATGCTTTTCGCCACGGCAGGCATGATGCTCATGGCGTCAGCAGGGGACCTCATCACCATCTATCTCGGTCTTGAGCTCATGGCCATGTCCATTTACGTGCTTGCCGGCTTCATGCGCCGCGACAGCCGTTCCAACGAAGCTGCAATCAAGTATCTGCTGCTCGGCTCCTTCTCGTCAGGCATCATGCTCTACGGCATGTCGCTGCTCTACGGCATGTCAGGCACCACGAACCTGGCGGGCATTCACGCGTTCCTGCGCGGCGCTGACCTGGCGAATCCCATGGTCTTTCTTGCCATGATCATGCTGATCGTGAGCTTTGGCTTCAAGATCGCTGCTGCGCCTTTCCATATGTGGGTGCCGGACGTGTACGAAGGCGCTCCCACATCGGTCACGGCCTTCATGTCTGCAGGCCCGAAGATCGCGGGGTTTGCCGTGCTGCTGCGCGTTTTTTCCTATGCCCTCCAGCCCCTGCAGCATGATGTGACGACCATCATCGCGGGCATCGCGGTGCTCACCATGGCCGTGGGCAACATCATCGCCCTGTCCCAGACGAACATCAAGCGCATGCTGGCCTACAGCTCCATCGCCCACGCAGGCTACGCCCTTGTTGGCATTGCCGCCGGCGGTCCCGAAGGGGTCGCCAGCGTGATGATGTACGTCTTCATTTATGCCGTCATGAACATGGGCGCCTTCGGCATCGTCATCATGCTCCGCAGGTCGGGTGAGCGCGGCGAGGAGATAAAGGATTTCGCGGGCCTGGGCAAGACGAACAAGATGGCCGCATTCTTCATGCTGATCTTCATGTTTTCGCTCACCGGTATCCCGCCCACGGCAGGGTTCATGGGCAAGTTTTACATCTTCAAGGCCGCTATCCAGGCCGACATGGTCTGGCTCGCCGTTGTGGGCGTCATTTTCTCGGCCATCAGCGCCTATTTCTATCTCCGGGTCATCATGGTCATGTATATGAGCGAGCCCCAGGCCGAGTTCAAGCTCGCCACGGCCCCGTCGCTGGCAATCGCCCTGGTTTTTTCCCTGGTCACGGTCATCTACATCGGCGTGTATCCTGACAACGTGTTGAACTTCGCCCGGGCGTCCATTGCGGCGATATTGTAGCGTTCAGCATTCAGCAGCCAGCATTCAGAATTCGGAATTTGGAAAGCAGTACTCCGCATTCCGCATTTTGATCTCCGAACTCCCAACGCCGAACTCCGAACTGTTTTTCGCCACAGAGATCGCAGAGGGCACAGAGAAGGTCAAAAGCAATTTTGCCACGGATGAACACGGATAAGAACTCAAAGCAGGGGCGTAATGGCCGCGAATGTACGCGAAGAGTTCTTGAAATTAAAAGCCATAGGCAGGGTTTTTTGCCACGGATGCACAGGTCTTCACACGGATAGGTCACAGAAGAACTTGATTTATAAGATTAGGGTGTAAATTCTGCACTCCACATTCCACATTCGCCACGCCATGCCTTCCTCTGCGCCTCCGCGAGATGCAAAGCTTTTATGCATTCCTGCCCATTCCTAATTCTCTGAATTTCATGTACTCATGTTATCTCGTATTTCTTTGCGACCTTTGCGCCTTTGCGAGAGAATAAGTTTTTTATGATTTTTTATCCTGGGGAAGGATAGATTTTCTCTGTTCAAGAGCATAATTTTATGACATAATTACCTTCATGAAAAGCTACTTCTTGAAGGAATACGGCTCCTGGAGCGTGCTGCTCGTTGCCTACATCGCCGGGCTTTTTGCCGGGGGAAGGCTTACACCTGAGGCCTTTCCGGTTCTGATCGCTCTGGCCATGCTCGTGAACTCCAAACAGGCCTTCACTCTATGGTTGAGGCAGCGGCGCGATACCCAGTCCCTCACGGTCTTTCTTGGCCAGGTAGCCTTTGCCACGCTCCTGCTCCTGTATGTGTTCCACGGCGGCGTAGCGCCGCTCCTGCCTCTGCTCATCATCCCTGCTGCCTATTTGGCTGTGAACCGGATAGCAGGGGAGCATGCCCTAGCCACCGAGGTCCTGGGCTTCCTGCTTCTTTCCCTTGCAGCACCAATCGCAAAATATGCTGTCAGCCTCAGCCTTGATTACCGGCTGTTCATCGCCGTGGCGGTCTTCTTCTGCGTGGGCGTATTCAAAATCCGCGTTCAGCTTCGCAAGACCGACAGGGACCGCATCATCTCCGCCACAGCCGTTGTCGCAGGTGTCATCATATATCTCGTCGCCAAACTCCCCCTCATTCTCCTCCTGCCCCTTGCCGACAACCTGCTCTTCTCCGCAGTTCCGTATCAGGTGAAGCTTAAGACCACGGGATGGATCGAGGTGGCAAAGAGCGTGGTTTTTCTGGTGCTGATAGCGATTTACTATTCTTGATGCGATTTTGAAAATGCTTTTTTGCCACGGATGGA
Organism: Nitrospirae bacterium GWC2_57_13; assembly: GCA_001805055.1. GTDB lineage: Bacteria > Nitrospirota > UBA9217 > UBA9217 > UBA9217 > GWC2-57-13. Next base: position 73,530 of record MHDZ01000040.1, on the reverse strand, counting down.
CAGGGATAAAAGATTAAGTCCGAGTGGAAAGCCATGAGCAAAGGCTTGCTTGCCACGGATAGGATCGGATGGACACGGATAAGAAATTCATGCGAGTGTAAGGCGAGAAGCAAAAGCATGTTGGACGCGGGTGGACAGATCTTCACGCGGATAAGAACTACAGGTGAGTGAGATGAGCTAAGCATGGGGTTAATGCCATTGATAATTGCCAATTGACATGCTATAATGGCAATTAGATGGCTTGAGGAACGGCAACGAGGTGCTGTAATGAAAACTACCCTAGATAAGTTCGGCAGGCTGGTGGTCCCGAAGGATATCCGGGACAGGCTCGGATTGCGGCCAGGCGATGAGATCGAGATAGAGGAGCACGGGCGCGAGGTAGTCCTGAAGCCGGCAGATGACATCGTCCCGCTCCAGATGAAGGACGGGGTGCTCGTATTCACCGGTGCGTCGACAGGAGACATCGAGGGGAGTGTCAGCGCCGGTAGAGATGAACACATCAGAAGGCTTTCTTCGGTAAAAAAGGCGTGAAGGTCCTGTTCGACACTTCCGTGCTTGTGGCGGCCCTTGTTCAGCCGCATCCGGCCCATCAGCGGGCCCTTCCCTGGTTTGGCCGTGCATCATCGGGCAAACTCGAGTGCGTGGTCTCGGCCTATTCCATTGCAGAATTATACGCGGTCCTTACGACACTTCCGGTGAGTCCCCGTATCACAGCCGGAATGGCGCACCGTCTTATCCATGAGAACATCGAAAGCATGGCGTCTATTATCCCGCTTTCCGTTTCCGACTATCTCGCAACGATAAAACATCTGGCTGATCTTGGGATTATTGGCGGATCTACCTATGACGCGCTGATCATCAAAGCGGCCCTTAAGGCCGGCGTGGATCAGATCCTTACGTTCAATTCTGCGGATTTTAAGCGAGTATGGCCCGACAGTAACATTCCGATAAAGGAGCCGTAGCATTTCAGAGCTCTTTACCTCTTACGGGGTGAATCTGTGGCTTAAAAGGGTTTTGGCTCATGGCCTTCTTCCTCACCGGTTTCCCCGGATTTCTTGCAACCTATCTCGTTCGCGCCCTCAACCAGCGCGACAGAGGGTCGCGGTTCCGTCTGCTCGTTCACTCATCCCAGGCAGAAGCGGCGCAACAGACGGTCAAGCGGCTTGTTCATGAAGGTATGGGCCCCCAGGAACGCTTCGAGCTCATTCCGGGGGACATCACACAGGAGCTTCTGGGCCTTGACAGCGTGACCTATTACCGGATGCAGCTTGAAGTTACGCATCTGTTCCACCTTGCAGCGGTCTATGATCTCGCGGTGCCTGCAGAGACGGCCTACCAGGTGAACATTACAGGAACGCGCAAGGTGAACCGTTTTGTGCGGGATTTGCGGAACCTGAAACGGTACGTGTATTTCAGCACTGCCTACGTGTCGGGACGGAGAATGGGCAGGATCCTCGAGTCAGAGCTGGACCAGGGCCAGAACTTCAAGAACCATTACGAATCAACCAAATTCGAAGCAGAGCGTCTGGTACAGGCCCTCATGTCATCGGTGCCGACCACGATCATAAGACCGGCGGTCACGGTGGGACATTCCACGACCGGCGAGACGGCCAAGTTCGACGGCATGTACTTCATCATGCGGTTCCTGGACCGGTTCCGGAGGCTTCCGATCCCGAACATCGGCAAGGGACAGAGCCCCTTCAATATAGTGCCGGTAGATTATGTGGTCAAAGCAGCCGCCCATTTCGCATTTATTCATTCTGCAGTGAACAGGGTATATCACCTCACCGACCCGTCTCCGCATACTGCCCGCGAGGTCTATACGATGATCTGCGAGCGGCTCCTCAGCAAGCGGCCCTTCTTCACCATTCCGTCCTATTTCGTCTCTGCTGCGCTGTCTCTGGCGTGGTTCCGCCGGTGGATAGGGGTGGAGAAGGAGACACTGGAGTATTTTCACTCCCCTGCCTATTACGACACGGCCCATGCCCAGAAGGATCTCCGTGGCACAGGCATCCGGTGTCCGGATCTGAAGGATTATATCGGGAACTGCGTGGAATATTACCAGAAGCACCGGAATGATCCGGGCAAGAGGGTGAAAGTTCGGTAAGAACGGTATTATCGAAGAGAAGATCTCGTTTGCCACAGAGCCCACCGAGTTAACCGCGAAATACGTGGCTTTGGAGTGTTCCATAATTCTGCACCCCGCACTCCGAATTGATCCGTCGCCAAAGCGTCCGCCGAGGACACATGCGGCATTCCCGGCAAGAGCCAAAAAAGCGCACTTTCAGCTTGACGACGGCAACCCCCTCGTTGTATTCTTACCGCACTCGGCAATGGTATGCCGAGTGGCTCCCGGGCCACTCGGCCAATGCCGGCCGACATCACCACTATGACAAAGATATCATCGGGCGTACAGGGTCTTGATTCCCTGATCGGGTCTCTCCATATCGGCGACAATGTCGTCTGGGAGGTGGACGCTGGCGCTTCCTATGAAGCGTTCATACGGGATTTCATCAGCCGGTCCTTCAAAGACGAGCAAAAGGTGATCTATGTGAGCTTCAACAGGTCGCCGCAGAGCGTTTTGGCGGCGTTGACCGGTATTATCTCTCCCGTCCATTTTATTTTCATCGACTGCTTCACTTCAGGCAAGGGCAAGAACGACAACACCTTTCTGCGATTCTATGATAAACAGTCTGACGTCAAGACCGTAAGGATAACGGACCCGAAGAACATCAAGCGCTTCACGCAGACGTTGAACGAAATCGAAGACAGCCTGCATCCGGGCGCCCGATACGTGTTCGACAGCCTCACGGGAATGCAGGATCTGTGGGGAGATGAGAACGAGACCCACCGGTTCTTCACCTACATGTGTCCGCGGCTGTACGATCTCAATACCGTGGCCTACTGGATCCTCGAAAAGGAGGCCCACAGCCCGAAGTTCAAGGCGAACCTGCGGCACATTACACAGGTCGTGCTCGACCTGCAGCGGAGAAAGAGCAGCCTCTATCTCAAGGCCCTCAAACTGGAGGGGAGGCAGGACCGGGAGGCCTTCAAGTCCCACGCCTACGAGGTCCGAGATGATCATGTTTGCCTTATCCCTGCCAGGAAAGAGCCGGTTGCGGACATCGGTGCCAAGATCAAGGAGGCGCGGACACGGACCGGCATGAGCCAGAAGGATCTGGCCGACAAGGTGGGGATCACGCCGAGTTCCCTGTCCCAGATCGAAGCGAACCTTACGAGCCCGTCGCTCAGCACGTTCTTTCATATCTGCCGGTCCCTGGACATTCAGCCCGGCCTGTTCGTCGAGAGCGGAGCGCCTGTTGCAACTCCGTGGCTCCATCGGAAAACATCAGTTCTTTCGTCCGATCCGTCGATGGAGGGAAAGGCGCGGACATACAGCATTGCTTCGGGCCGGAAACTGGCTGCCCAGCTCGTGGTGCTTCCTTCCGGCGTGGACATCAAAGGCCATTTTTCCTATCATCGGGGCGACGAATTCATCTATGTCGTGGAAGGAACTCTGGTGGTGACCGTGGAAGGCAGGGAGGAGCGGATCGCGGCAGGTGATGCTCTCTGTTTTACGGAATCATTCCCCTCGGCATGGAAGAACGAAGGAGGTGGTGAAGCGCAGGTACTCGTTGTCCGGGAATAGCAGCGTTGCTCATTGAGGTCTATGTACCGAGAGGAACGAGAGCGTATTTTTTTTGCCTGCCAACTAAAGCAATGCTTAATTGATCATGAAAAACTTAAGTAGCGCTAATAGTGTTGAGTAAAAACCAGGAAGTGTCTTCATTAAAGGCAGCATCAGAACAGGACAGAGTAAATTAAAAATCCATAGTCAAGGAGAGAACCATGAATCTGCAACAGCCAAATGCGAATGACGCTACAAGAACAGCAAATCGATCGAGGAATGTTTCTCCCATGAGCGGGCTCTGTACCCGCTGCGTGGACGGATGCAAAGGGAATTGTGAGGTGTTCAAGGCGACCTTCAGGGGAAGAGAGCTGCTCTACCCGGGGCCTTTCGGGAGCATCACCGCCGGCGGCGATAAGAACTACCCCATCGACTACTCACACCTCAATATCCATGGTTATGCATTAGGGGCCAAGGGGCTTCCCGCAGGCCAGGTGGGGAACCCCGACACGGCCAGGTTCCCGAATGTCAGTACCGAGACAAACTATGGGTGGGACAAAAAGGTCAAGATGCACGTTCCCATCTTCACCGGCGCGCTCGGATCCACCGAGATCGCCCGCAAGAACTGGGAGCACTTCGCCGTCGGGGCGGCCATCTCCGGCGTGACGATCGTCTGCGGCGAGAACGTATGCGGCATTGATCCGGAACTTGAGCTCGGCAGCAACAAGCTGGTCAAGAAGGCGCCGGATATGGACCGCAGGATCGCCTTGTATAAGAAGTACCACCAGGGGTACGGCGAGATCCTGGTGCAGATGAACGTCGAGGACACCCGGCTGGGCGTTGCCGAATACATCATCGACAAGCACAAACTGGACACGATCGAGCTGAAGTGGGGCCAGGGCGCCAAGTGCATCGGCGGCGAGATCAAGGTGAACAGCATGGAGCGCGCCCTGGAACTCCAAAAGCGCGGCTACATCGTGACGCCGGACCCCTCTGATCCGGTCGTACAGGCGGCCTTTCACGATACGGCAATCAAGGAGTTCGAGCGCCACAGCCGCCTGGGATTCATCGGCGAGCAGGAATTCTACACAGAGGTTACCCGGCTGCGGAAGCTCGGGTTCAAGCGGATAACCCTGAAGACCGGCGCCTATGGCCTGCGTGAGCTTGCCATGGCCCTCAAGTGGAGCTCCAAGGCCAAGATCGACCTGTTGACCATCGACGGAGCTCCGGGTGGCACCGGGATGAGCCCTTGGCGCATGATGGAGGAGTGGGGCATGCCCTCGCTCTATCTGCACGCCGCTGCGTATGAATTCGCCAAGAAGCTGTCCGACAAGGGAGAGCGCGTACCGGATATTGCCTTTGCCGGCGGGTTCAGCAGCGAGGACGGTGTGTTCAAGGCTCTGGCCATGGGTGCGCCTTTCGTGAAAGCGATATGCATGGGCCGCGCATTAATGATCCCGGGCATGGTCGGAAAGAATATCGAGCATTGGATCAAGGACAACGATCTCCCGAAGACGGTGAGCGAGTTTGGCAACACGGTCGAAGAGATCTTCGTCAACTATGAGGACGTGAAAAAGCTGGTCGGCGCCGACGAGATCAAAAATGTCCCGCTTGGAGCGATCGGCATTTTCAGCTATTCGAACAAGATCAAGGTGGGGCTGCAGCAGATGATGGCGGGCGCCCGGTGCTTCAACATCGATTCGATCACGAGGAACGAGCTCATGTCCCTTACCGAGGAGTGCGCCAAGGTCACGGGCATACCGTACCTTATGGATTCCTATCGCGAAGAAGCGATGAAAATACTCAATTCCTGATAGTGTGTTCCACGCGGTAGTTGCGGCCAGATCGGATGGCAAGGTCTCCGGCGCGGAGGGAGGCCTTGCCACCGGCTGTCCGTTGCACCAGGTACGTGCGATAAAATCTCGTTCAACACGAGGAGATGATGATCATGGGACCAGGGCAGGCAAACGCAAGTTCAGCAACGGGAACAAAGACAAGGGTTCAGGATGCGGCGCCGCAGTCAGGGATATGCTCGGTCTGCCTCGATGGCTGCACGGGATTGTGCGAGGTCGGGAAGTCCTCCTACCGCGGCAGGGAGGTGATCTATCCCGGGCCATTTGGAAAGATCACGGCAGGCGCGACGAAGAAGTATCCCATTGATTATTCCCATTTGAACATCCAGGGCACCTGCGTGGGCGCCGTCGGTGTTGATCCTGATCCGGACAAGGCCATATTTCCGGCTGTTTCCACGGAGACCGAGATCGGCTTCAAGCACAAGATCAAGCTCAACCTGCCGATCTTCACGGGGGCTCTGGGTTCCACGGACATTGCCAGAGACAACTGGGAAGGACTTGCTGCGGGCGCTGCGATCTCCGGCATCGTGGTGGTCATCGGCGAGAACATCGCGGGCA
>MHDZ01000040.1:37225-67472 GCA_001805055.1 Nitrospirae bacterium GWC2_57_13 | reverse complement strand
TACGGCATTTCAAGGAGTGGTATAATGGGACAGGCGCCATTTTTCTTCAGCAGAACGTGGAGGACTCGCGGCTCGCTTCGGCGGAGTACGCCATCGAGAAGCTCGGTGTCGAGTGTGTTGAGCTGAAGTGGGGCCAGGGTGCGAAGAATATCGGCGGCGAGGTGAAGCTCAAATCGCTCGAACGGGCCCAGGAGCTCAAACAGCGCGGCTATATCGTTCTCCCTGACCCGGATAATCCCACGGTGGTGAAGGCATTCAAGGAGGAGGAGTTCCGGGAGTTCGAGCGTCATTCACGGCTCGGCATGGTCGAACACGAGGGTTTTGTGAAGGCCGTGAAACACTACCGGGACGCAGGAGCAAAGTTCATCTCTCTCAAGACAGGCGCCTACCGGATGACGGACCTGGCGCGGGCGCTCAGGTTCGCTTCTGACGGCTGTGTCGACATGGTCACGATCGACGGGGCGGGCGGAGGCACGGGGATGAGCCCCTGGAGGCTGATGAACGAATGGGGCATACCGACGATCTATCTTCAGGCGGCAGCGTATAAGTTTGCGTCCCAGCTCAAGGCAAAGGGCAAGCACGTTCCCCATCTGGCAATGGCCGGCGGGTTCTCGCTTGAGGATCATATTTTCAAGGCACTGGCCATCGGCGCGCCGTTCTTCAAGGCTGTCTGCATGGGAAGGGCGCTCATGATCCCGGCATTCGTGGGCAGGAACATCCATACGTGGAGCCAGGAAGAGAAGCTCCCCGTGGAGATCAAGAAGTATGGCGACGTGCCGGAGCGCATCTTCATCACCTACGAGACCTTGAAGGCCAGGTACGGCAAGGACATCGAGAAACTGCCCTTCGGCGCCATCGGGATGTACACCTTCTGCGACCGGCTGAAGCTCGGCCTGCAGCAGCTCATGGCAGGGTCCCGGAAATTCGCCCTGAAGTATCTGGACAGAAATGATCTTGTGTCGCTCACGAAGGAATGCGCGGAAGTGACCGGCATTCCCTATGTGATGGAGTCGGACATGAAAGAGGCAGAGCGCATCCTGTTGGGGTAGATCACTCAAAAGCGGAGTGTGGCTGAAATTGTGTCGATGTTTTTAGCATGAATCAAAAGTTAAAAAACATGGTGTTTTCTTGCCAAGGCGCAATCCATTCTTTCATGGGGCAAAGGGCATTGGGGCAAGACACCCGAACTTGTCTCTCGTCAGCTAGACGATAGAGATACTTTATAACCTGACATCTTGAATTTTGAGTCAGGTTTTTAAAAGACATAACCAACGTCATTTTCGCGCCAAGTCGCCCCCGTTCCGTTTCCATAAGCCATTGATGCGGGACGGAGAAAGCCGCAAAGAAAGGCGAAAAGCATGAATTTATTTTGCTTTCCTCTGCGCCTTGGCGTCTTTGCGCGAGATGCTGTTGAATTTGTCTTTCTTCATCGGTCCGAGGCTTGGCCTCGCTGACGATTGCCACGGAGCGTTCATGAATAAAAAACTGCACGCTATACTCAAAATACTCGACCGTTCAGCAACGATCATGGGCTCCCGGGACCTCTCCCGGCAGCTCAAGATGCACGGCATCGAACTGACAGAACGGACGGTGCGCTATTACCTGAAGATGCTCGACCGGCGGGGCTTCACTACGGTCTTTGGCAAGGAAGGCCGGCGGATCACGTCGAAGGGCAGGGGAGAGCTTACCAGCAGCCGGGTGTCGGACCGGGTGGGTTTCGTGATCAGCAGGATCGAGACCCTGTCCTACCTCACGACCCTTGACCGGGAGACCCTGCAGGGCGACGTCATCCTGAACATTTCTTTTTTCGCGAAGAAACATCTGAAAGAGGCACTGCGGCTTCTCAGCCCGGTCTTCCGGTCTCCCTATGTCATGAGCGACCGGCTCGTGATGGCTCACAGCGGGGAGAGCATCGGATCCGTCCAGGTTCCGCAGGGCCAGGTCGGCATCGGGACCGTATGCAGCGTGACGGTCAATGGGATATTTTTAAAGGCGGGCATACCGGTTGCGTCCCGCTTCGGCGGCGTGCTCGAGATCGCCGAGGGAAAGCCGTCGCGGTTCGTATCCCTTATCAGCTATGAAGGGTCCTCGCTGGACCCCCTTGAGGTCTTCATAAAAAGCGGTATGACTGCCGTGTCCGACGCCGTCCGGACCGGCTCCGGCCAGGTGCTCGCAAGTTTCCGGGAAATACCAGTGGTGTGCCTGGAAGAAGCGAAGAAGGTCGCAAAGGACATGGCAGGCAAGGGCATACGCGGCATCCTGCTGATGGGACAACCGAACAAGCCGTTCCTTGAGGTTCCCGTGGGCCTGGACAAGGTCGGCGTTGCTGTTGTGGGCGGCCTGAATCCCATTGCCGTGCTTGAAGAAAAGGGCATTCCCACCATGAGCAAGGCCATGTCTTCACTGGTCGAATATTCCAGTCTGACGCGTTCGACAGAGCTCTTTCGGTAATAATACAGAATAACGGACGAATCTCCTGCACCTACGTTTTCCCGCTCAATTCCGCTCCCGATCCCATCGACCACGTTGATTCAAAATAATCTTGACACCGGACCAAGGCAGGTGTATTTTTATCACTCGGCAATCGATTGCCGTGTAAAAGCCCCCTCGCGGAGAGGGGTATTTTTTTCTCCAAATGAAGGCTTCCAGGCCCCGAAAAGGTCTTTTAGGAGCGGATTATGTGCCGTTTAAGCGCCATCACATCGAGCGAGTATATTTCACCTTTTGAAGCTGTGCTTGCTCTCGAGACCATGAAGGAAGGCCACGATGGCTCGGGCCTGGGCCTGATGTTGAAGGACCTGGGCGGGCCTTTCGAGGAGTTCAAGGGGTATCCCGTGCTCTCGGCCATCTGCTCGCACAGCGGCCTCGGAATGCTCGATGAGTACATGAAACTGCATGGCTTCAGTGAAAAATTTGTCTGGAGCCCTGAAATAAAAGCGGTTACCGGCATTGAGCGGAGAGACCACTACATAGCAAAGGTCTACGACTACCCGGCGTCCTATAAGGACCAGCCCTGGAAGGATAAGGAAGACCTGCTGATGAACACGCGGCTCGCCATCCGAAAGATCGGAGAGCCTGACGGTTCCATTTTTGTCTTTTCCTTCTATCCCGACGTGCTTACGCTGAAAGAAGTGGGCGACCCGCTGGCTGTAGGTGAGTTCTTCGGCCTGGACAAGTCGGACATCTCGGCGAAGATCGTACTGGCCCAGGGAAGGCAGAACACGAACTACGCGATCTATCTGTACGCCTGCCATCCGTTCTTCATCCAGGGCTACGGCACCATGACGAACGGCGAGAACACTGCCTTCGTGCCGATCCGGGAGTTCCTTTCGGGCCGCGGCATTCCGGGGTACATGGGCTACAATTCCGACTCCGAGGTCTTCACCCACATCCTGCACTACACGAACCGGCAGCTCGGATATCCGCTTCACTATTACAAGGACGTGATCACGCCCCTGAAGGAGAACGAGCTGGCGCAGCGTTCCGATGCGGCGGCTGTACGGCTCATGAAACGCTCGCTCCGGCCGCTCTGCATCGACGGCCCCAACTGCATCATCGGGTTCACGCCGGACGGTTCGTGCTTCATGGTGCAGGACGCCAAGAAGCTGCGGCCCGGCGTGGTGGGTGGATCGTCGGGGCGGTACGGGCTTATGTCCGAGGTCTGCGGCCTCGATTCCGCAGTGCCGAAGCGCGATAAGACAACGGACATCTTCCCCATGAAGTACGACATGGTGCTCATCGCGCCTGACGCCCGGGAGGTCAAGGTATGGAACCAGCTTCACGGTTAGATCAGAACCATCAGCTCTCGCTGAAGGAGTTCCCCTATATCATCCAGTGGCGCGAGGACCGCTGCACCCGCTGCGGCCGCTGCACCGCTGTCTGTCCTGTGAAGGCCATCGAGCCCACGGTCTATACCCAGCGCATGGTCACCTCCGAGGGGTCGAGCCCTGAACCGCGCGTGTCACGGCGGCTGAGCCACGTGGTGCGCCAGTCCACGGACATCGAACGCACCTGCATCGGCTGCGGCGCCTGCACGCTTGTCTGCCCCACGGATGCCATCTTCCCTGCGCACAACATTCAGAACAAGTTCAACCACTTCAAGAACAAGGGCGGCATCCCCTACATGCGCGGCGGCCGCAGGAACGACCCGTCAATCTCGACGATCGACAAGCTCAAGTTCACCCGTATCTCCATGCTCACGGATCCCGCGCTCGACGCGGGACGGCACGAATTCCGTGTGCGCACGCTCCTGGGCCGGAACCTTTCGGCTGACCAGATGCCGATCAAGGTGGACGGGGACCGGCTGACGCTCGACCCGAAGGTGTTTATTCCTCCCGTGCGGGAGATCTTTCCCATCCGGATCGGGTCCATGTCCATCGGCGCTCTCTCTCCCCACATGTGGGAAGGCCTGGCCATGGGCGTCACGTACCTCAACGAGGTCGAGGGCATCCCCGTGGTCATGTGCTCCGGCGAGGGCGGCATGCCGCCGAGCATGCTGAAGTCACGCTACATCAAGTATTTCATCCTCCAGATCGCCTCGGGCTACTTCGGCTGGGACGAGATCATTCGCGCGCTGCCCGATATGATCGAAGACCCCTGCGCCATCGAGATCAAGTACGGCCAGGGCGCCAAGCCCGGCGACGGCGGACTGCTCCAGGCCTACAAGGTGCTCGGCCTGATCGCGAAAATCCGGGGCGTGCCCGAATTCGTTGACCTGGCATCGCCGCCCACGCACCAGACGAAATATTCCATCGAAGAGGCCGTGGCCAAGATGATCACCTCCATGTCCATGGCCTGGGGTTTCCGCGTTCCCGTGTATCCCAAGATCTCGGGCAGCAAGACCGCCCTGGCGGTGCTGAACAACCTGGCGCGGAACCCCTATGCCGCGGCGCTCTGCATCGACGGCGAGGACGGGGGCACGGGCGCGGCCTACAACGTTTCGATGGATAAGATGGGCCATCCCATCGCGTCGAACATCCGCGACTGCTACCTCGACCTGGTGAAGCAGGGCAAGCAGAACGAACTGCCTCTCATCGCTGCAGGCGGCGTTGGCAAGGCAGGCAACCTGGCGGCCAATGCCGCTGCGCTGATCATGCTTGGCGCATCGGCCGTGGACATCGGCAAGTACATCATGCAGGCCGCGGCAGGCTGCTTCGGCGACGAATACAATCGCTGCAACGTCTGCAACCTGGGCAAGTGCCCCCGGGGCATCACGACCCAGGACCCCAAGCTCTACCGCCGCCTCGACCCCGACAAGATCGCCGAGCGCGTCGTGGAAGTGTTCAAGGCAGCCGACGTGGAACTCAAGAAGATCTTCGCGCCCCTTGGCCGCAGCACCGAGCTTCCCATCGGGATGTCCGACGGCCTTGGCGTTGGTGACAAGGAGATCGCTGAGCGGTTGAAGATCAGCTACGTCTGTTGAGCGCGGAATGCGGAGTTCGGATTGCGGAGTGAGGGATCCGGAGAATCTCACAGGAAAAGAAATTTGCCACAGAGGACACAGAGGTCTCAGAGTAAAGAATAAGGGTTGTGATTTTCTCTGTGTTCTCTGTGATCTCTGTGGCTAAAAAGGTTAACATGATGATCATCCAGGGAAAAGTAAACGGACAGCGCATATCCTCCAAGGACCTTGAGGAACAGATCCAGAAGGCGGTGAAGGACGGCGCTCGCGAACTGAACGTCATCGCAGACGGCCAGCACGGCCTCGGCGGCAGGATCTTCCCCCGCGGCGAGATCGTGAAGTTCGTGATCGAGGGAACAGCAGGCCAGCGCTGCGGCAGCATGGGCATGGAAGGCACCGAGATCGTGCTGAAGGGAAGCTCTTCCGATGATATCGGCTGGCTCAACTGCGGCGCACGGATCACGGTCCTTGGCGACGTTGCGAACGGCGCGCACAACGCAGGCGCCCAGGGCGTCCTGTACGTGCAGGGCGGAGCCGGCGCGCGATGCGACACAATGACCAAGAAGAACCCGCGGTTCCCGGACCTTCAGTCCTGGTACTTTCGGGACGTAGGCGACTCCTTTGCCGAGTTCAAGGCCGGCGGCATTGCCGTAGTCTGCGGTGTGAATCCCCGGAATCCCGAGAACATCCTTGGTTACCGGCCCTGCGTGGGCATGGTGGGCGGCGCTATCTATTTCCGCGGCGCCATCAGGGACGAGTACAGCAAGGCCGATGTGAAGGTCGTGGACCTTTCTTCGCAGGACTGGGAATGGCTTACCACGAACATGAAGCCCTACCTCACAGCCATCGACCGCATGTCCCACCACGCTGAACTGACGAAGGACAGCAAGGACTGGAAGAAAATCATCACTTTTACGCCGGCGGAGAAGGCACAGGCCAAGGGCGCGCTCAAGATGGGCCTTTCCGACTTCAGGCTCAAGGTATGGGAGAAGGAAGTGGGCAAGGGCGGCATGTTCGGCGCCTACCTGACCCATGATCGTTCCGTGCTTCCCTACATTACGACGAACGAGGATCGGAGGTTCAAGCCGCTCTGGAATAATGACAAGTATTTGCCTCCCTGCGCCTATGCCTGTCCGTCTCGCATCCCGTCCCACAAGCGCGCGAGCCTGATCCGGCAGGGGAGGACCGCCGAGGCGCTCTCAATGGTGCTCCAGTACAGCCCGCTGCCGGCAACGGTCTGCGGCACAGTCTGCCCCAATCTCTGCATGACCGACTGCACCCGCGGCAGGATCGACCAGCCGCTGAACATCCAGCAGTACGGCCGCATGGCCCTGAGCCTCAAGGCCCCCAAGCGCGCCAAAGCCACGGGCCACACCATTGCCGTTATCGGCGGCGGTCCCGCAGGCCTCTCCACGGCATGGCAGCTCGGCCTGAAAGGCCATTCAGTCAGCCTCTACGAGGCAGGCGACAAGATCGGCGGCAAGCTCGACATGTGCATCCCCCGGGAGCGGCTGCCGAAGCAGATCCTGGACAAGGAACTTTCCCGCTTCGCCGAGATCGGCGTGAAGGTGCACGTGAACGCCCCGGTGGACAAGAAAAAGTTCGAGCAGCTGTACAAGAACAACGAGGTCGTGGTGATTGCCGTGGGCGCCCACGAAGCGCGGGTCATCAAGTTCCCCGGTTCGGAGGACGTGATCGCCGGCATCGACTATCTCAAGGAGATCAACTTCGGAAAGCCCCGGAGCATGAAGGGCAAGAACGTGGTCGTGATCGGCGCGGGCAACGTGGGCATGGACATCGCCTGCCAGGCCTACGACCACGGCGCAAAGAGCGTCACCTGCGTGGATATTCAGAAACCCGCGTCCTTCGGCAAGGAACAGGAAATGGCCGTGGAGCGGGGGACCAAACTCCTCTACCCCAAGGTAACGGAGCGGTACGGCCATAAGGAGAAGAAGATCCATTTCACCGACGGCACGAGCATGGACGCCGACGCGGTGATCATCTCCATCGGCGAGAAACCTGTGCTCGACTTCCTGCCGCCGACGATCCACGCGGAGCGCGGCTACATCGAGGTTAACGACCTGGGCCAGACCACGGACACGAAGGTTTTCGCCATGGGCGATGCTACCAAGCCGGGCCTGGTGACTCACGCCATTGGCGCGGGACGAGTGGCTGCCGACAAGATCCACGCCCAGCTCATGAACCTCCACTACGTACCCGAAGAGCGGGTCATGATCCCCTATGAACGGGTCAAGACCCAGTACTATGAGACCTGCCGCCTTGATGATGGGAAATTCTCGGCCAAGAAAGAGGCGGACCGCTGCATGTCCGGCGGCTCCTGCCGCGATTGCGGCATGTGCGAGCAGTCCTGCTACTACGGCGCCATCACGCGAAAGAAGCTCCCGAACAAGTCATTCGAGTACGCGGTGGATGAGTCAAAGTGCATTGGCTGCGGATTCTGCGCGGGCATCTGCCCCTGCGGTGTGTGGGAGATGGTGGAGAACGTGTAGTTTTCATCATCCTCTCCCCGGGCGGGACAGGACAGAACAGAATTTTTTGCTTGATTTATTTTTTCTGCTATGTTACAAAGTCTACATCACTCTGGGAATTTCCTTTGAGAGTGGGCAATTCATTTGCCCGCTCTTTTTATTTGGGGGGCATGATGGCAGAGGTCACCGGGGAGATACGCCGGCTGCTTGATCCGATCCTGGCGTCCCTGGGGCTCTCGCTCTGGGAGCTGGACTTCAGGAAATCCGGGCCGCGCTGGCTTCTGCGTGTCTTTATCGACCGCACCGACGGTGGCGTGACACTGGAAGACTGCGTGGCCGTGAGCAGGGACCTGAGCGCAACGCTGGATGTGGAGGACATCATTGCCCACACCTATACGATTGAGGTCTCATCACCGGGACTGGACCGGGCGCTTACGATCCCGGAGCATTTTGACCGTTTTGCCGGCAGTCTGGTGCGGGTAAAGACGTTCCAGCCCATCGACGGTCAGAAGGTCTTTATCGGGAGACTGCTCGCCCGGGACGGAGAAAAGATTGCGATCGAACTCGAGACCGGCACGAGGCTTGAGATCCCTCTGCGAGAGATCACGAAGGCCGCCCTTGAAGTCGAGTTTTAATGTTCAATAACTATTGCAGCCGCAGCACACGCCGCGGTTTCAGAACTATCAGGAGGCAATGACGTATGAGCCAGGATTTGATACTTGTGGTGGACCAGCTGAGCAAAGAGAAGGGGATCGCCCGCGAGATGGTGCTCGATGCAATTGAGTCGGCGCTCGTGACTGCGGCAAAGAAGAAATACGGTACCCAGCGCGTCGCCGTACAGATCGATCCCAAACGGGGCGATATCATCATGTACGTCTATAAAAAGGTTGTGCCGGTGGTGGTGAATCTCGACGAGGAGATCAGTCTCGAGGATGCGGTGGAGCTCTTTCCGGAGTCGCAGATGGACGGCGAGGTGCCGATCCAGATCGAGTTCCATGGATTCGGCCGGATCGCAGCGCAGACGGCCCGCCAGGTGATCGTCCAGAAGGTGCGCGAAGCAGAGCGCGATGTGGTCTTTCAGGAGTTCAACGAAAAGATAGGCTCGCTGGTGAACGGCATCGTATTGCGTCATGAAAAGGGCGCCTATTTCATCGATCTGGGCAAGACCGAGGCGGTCCTGCCGGCGCGGGAGCAGGTTCCCCGCGAGAGCTACCGCAGGGGCGACCGTTTACGTGCGCTGGTGTTGGAGGTGCGCGACACGTCCAAGGGTCCGCAGGTCGTCCTGTCCCGCAGCCATCCGGATTTTGTTTCGCGGCTCTTCGAGATGGAAGTGCCCGAGATTTACGAGAACATCGTGGAAGTGAAGGTCGTGGTGCGCGAGGCGGGCGATCGTACCAAGCTCGCCGTGGCGTCGAAGGAAGCGCAGGTTGACCCGGTCGGCGCGTGCGTGGGCATGAAAGGCTCGCGGGTGCAGGCCGTGGTGCGCGAGCTCCGCGGTGAGAAGATCGACATCATCCCCTGGTCCGAGGATGCCCGGATCTTCATTGCCAAGGCCCTGAGCCCGGCGGTGGTGGAAAAAGTGGGCATCACGGAAGAGGATAGATCCGCGCTGGCCGTTGTTGCCGATACGCAGCTTTCTCTCGCCATCGGCAAGAAGGGCCAGAATGTCCGTCTGGCCGCAAAACTGACGGGTTGGAAGATCGATATCCTGAGCGAGTCGGAGTACGAGCAGGAGCGGCAGAAGGAACGTGAGCAGGAGATCGAGGCCGCCATTGTCGAGGAGACTCGCAAGATGGCCGAGGAGACCGTGGCAAAAGAAAGCATGGAGGCCGAATACTCAGGTAATGCAGAGCAAGCAGCGGAAGCACCTGCGGAAGCGGCGGCACCTGTTGGTCCGGCCCTGACCGATATAGAAGGCGTGGGCGAGAAGACCGCCGAAGGGCTGCGCGAAGCAGGCTATGATACGGTAGAAAAGATCGCTGCCATGAGCGACGATGAAATGATGACCATCCCTGGCATCGGTGAGGTAACTGCCCAGAAGATCCTGCAGTCCGCGCGGACGCTGATGGGCTGGTAGGCAGGAGCAGGAACAGGCTGCTTCGTGAGGGACACGAAGAACGAGATGCAGGTATTAAAGAGTGAGAGGTTGGCTTTTTTGCTGCTATGGCGCGTCAGTCGGAGAGAACATGCATCGGTTGCAGAGTACCGCGGCCCAAGGATGCGGTGGTTCGGGTTGCTGCGGCAGCAGGCCGCGTTGTTCTGGACTATCGTGAAAAGCTTCCGGGCCGGGGCGCCTATCTCTGTCCTGAACAGGGGTGCATTCGCAAGGCCTTTGCCCGCGACGCGCTGTCGAAAGCGATGCGGATGAAGGTGCAGGCACCGGACGAGCGGGAGTTCATCACGTTTCTTGCCGACGCAATTCGCCAAAAGATCCGGTCGCTCCTCACGATGGCGGCGAAAGCGGGCAAACTTGCCGCAGGATACTCGGCGGTGAAGGATAGTTTCGAAAAGGGAAGGGTCGAGGGCGTACTGTATGCCGTCGATCTGTCGGACGGGACGAGGGAAAAGATCGTTGATGCGGCAAGGGGGGTCTCGCCGCCTGAGGCGAAGCTTTTTACCCGGAGTGAGATGGGCGCCATGATCGGGCGGGAACTGGTAGGTGTGGTTGCGTTTGAGGACCGGGGGCTTTCTGATGCGGTGTTCAGAGAGGCGAAGCGATTAAAAAACTTGATAAAGCAGGATGAGTAGAGTAGAATAGCAGAACTTTTGGGGGTATTCGATCGTTATGACCGTAATCAGGGTACATGAACTGGCCAAGAAGATGGGCGTCGAGAGCAAGGACATCATATCCGTGCTCGACAGGATGGGCATCAAGGACAAGACTCCGTCCAGCGGTCTTGACGACAAGGAGGCCAAGTCCCTGATCGAAAAGCTGAAGGCCGTCCGCAAGGGCAAGGAAAAGGTGGTGAAACCTTCCGCCGGCACTGGCGGCACGAAGGAAGAGCGGATGAAAAAGGCTGCCGCATTGATCGGCAAATTCTCATCGAAGCTCGAAAAGCCGGGCGCCCGACCGAAACCGGCGCCCCTTCCTCCCCCGTTACCCAAACCCACCATGCCTGCTCCGCCGATCATTCCGCCGCCTGGATCAGAGAAGCCGGCTGAAGAGCCGATAGTAGCTAAACCAGCGGCAGCGGAACCGGTGCGCGAGCAGCGTCCCGCAACAACGGAAGCGCGACCCGCTCCTGCAGGCCGGCCGCAGCATCCTGCCCGGCGCGACCAGCGGCCCGGCGGCAGGCCTTTTCAGCGCGAAGGTTTCAATGTGCCGGTGATGCAGCCGCCGCCGGTTCCGGAGACAGGAAAACCAAAGAAGAAACAGAAGAAGAAACGGGAAGACCACGACCGCGATTTCAGGGGAAAGCCGACCTTTAAGAAGCTTCCGGACCTCAAGACACTGCCGGCGGGCAAACGGGGATACCGGAAGAAAGACACCGCAGCGGTTCAGCACACGGATTTGGCGGACATCACGAAACCCCGGAAGAAGGTCGTCAAGATTCAGGAAGGGGTCACGCTCAAGGACTTCGCCGATCTGATGGGACAGAAGGTGGGGGACGTGATCAAGCGGCTCATGGGCATGGGCGTCATGGCGACGCAGAACCAGGCCATGGACATGGACTCGGCAGTGCTCTTCGCCGACGAGTACGGCATCAAGGTGGAGGTGACCTCCCTTGAGACGGCCGAGGACGTTCTCGAGGAGAAGGCCGACGCTGCTGAGACCCTCGTGACGCGGTCGCCGGTGGTCACCATTATGGGACACGTGGACCACGGCAAGACGTCGCTTCTGGACGCGATCCGCGAGACCAACGTGGTTTCGAAGGAGGCCGGCGGTATCACGCAGCATATCGGCGCCTATCAGGTGAGCCTGAAGGGACGGGACATTACGTTCCTCGACACGCCGGGACATGCGGCCTTCACTGCCATGCGCGCCCGCGGCGCCCAGGTGACCGACATCGTGATCCTTGTGGTTGCGGCCGATGACGGCGTGATGCCCCAGACCCGTGAGGCAGCGAACCACGCCAAAGCAGCGGGAGTGCCGATCATCGTTGCCATCAACAAGATCGACAAGCCGGGTGCGAAACCGGACCGCGTTAAGCAGGAGCTTTCGGAGCTTGAGCTCGTACCCGAGGAATGGGGCGGCCAGAATATATTTTGCGATGTCTCGGCCAAGCAGAAGGTGGGTCTTGAACACCTTCTCGAGATGATCCTGATCCAGGCCGATGTGCTTGAGCTGAAGGCGAATCCCGAAAAGATGGCCCGCGGTACGATCGTCGAGGCAAAGCTCGACAAGGGACGCGGCCCCGTGGCCACCGTTCTCGTCCAGGGCGGAACGCTCAAGGTCGGCGACATCTTCGTTTCCGGCATCCAGTTCGGCAAGGTCCGCGCCCTGGTGAACGACAGAGGGGACCGCGTTGATGCGGCCGGCCCGGCGGTGCCCGTAGAGGTGATCGGGTTCTCAGGCGTTCCCCAGGCGGGAGACCGTTTCAGCGTCATGGAGGAAGAGCGCAAGGCGCGCCAGGTCGTCGAGTTCCGGCTGAACAAACAGCGGAGCGCCGAGATGGCAGCCGTGAAGAAGATCACGCTTGAGGACCTGCACAGCCAGATCCAGGAAGGCAAGGTGAAGGAACTCAACCTCGTGCTGAAGGCGGACGTGCAGGGATCGGCCGGCGCAGTTGCCGACGCCCTTGTGAAATTATCGACCTCGGAGGTCAAGCTCAAGATCATCCACAGCACCGTGGGCGCCATCACCGAGACCGACGTGATGCTCGCAGCGGCCTCGAACGCCGTCATTATCGGATTCAACGTCAGGCCCGAGCCCAAAGCGACGGAGCTTGCTCAGCGCGAGGGTGTCGACGTTCGGTTGTACAATATTATCTACAACGCCATCGATGACGTAAAGGCTGCGATGGAGGGACTCCTGGAGCCGACGCTGAAGGAAAAAGTGCTCGGCCGCGCCGAGGTTCGCCAGACCTTCCACGTGTCGAAGCTGGGCACCGTTGCGGGCAGCCACGTCCTGGAAGGCGTTATGGCCCGTCAGAATGACGGCGTTCGGGTGCTGAGGGACAACGTACTCGTATACGAAGGCAAGCTCCACTCGCTCAAGCGGTTCAAGGACGACGTGAAGGAAGTGCAGGCGGGGTACGAGTGCGGTCTTTCCATCGAGAATTTCAACGACATCAAGGTCGGAGACATTGTCGAGGCCTTTATTATTGAAAAGATCGCGGGGAAGCTGTGATGCACATGCTCGTTTCGAATTTCTAACTACTCAACAAGTTCGAAGGTAGAATGCAATAAGAGTTGTGAACGCGGAGAGCAGGCATTGTTCAAGATTTCGAATTTTGGGTCTCACGCTTGACAGATTATGTTCATCGGCGTCTGTACCATGGAGATGCATATCCCCGACAGCGGGTCCCTCAAGGGAAAGCGTCATTCGCTGCGCAGTTTGAAGGACCGCATACGGCATTCCTTCAATGTTTCGGTTGCGGAAGTCGACGATAACGACCTGTGGCAGAAGGCTTCTCTTGCCGTTGCCGCGGTGAGCAACGACAAGGCCCACCTCAATCGTACGCTCGACCAGGTGCTGAACATGGTGCGGGCGGTGCACGACATTGATCTGCTGGACTATCATATCGAAATATTCTGACGGTCAGGGGACTGCCGGCACGGTGTAGAACGCGTCCGTTGCAGGTCCCCGCGCAGACCTGGTCCGGCATCAGCGGAAAAATCATGGCAAAACCTCACTATAAACGATCCGTCCGGGTCAGCGACCTGATGCATCACGAAGTCGCTGATATCCTGCAGAGGAAGATCAATGACCCCCGCATCGGCTTTCTTACGGTGACGGAGGTAGAGATATCCGACGACCTCAGGAACGCCAAAGTCTTCGTGAGCCTCTACGGCGGTAACCGCGAGGAAACCAGCAAGGGCCTTGAGAGCGCGATGCCGTTCATCCGCGCCGAGCTTGGGCGCAGAATGCAGCTGAAGTTCATGCCCGAGATCATTTTTCGTTTTGACGATACGGCTGAGAAGGGCGCTCACATCATGACTCTGCTGCGCGGGATCGAGCGAGAGACGGACGAAGGGAACGGAGACGATGAGTGAGGCCGGCGGAATCATATCGGACATCGTCTCGGTTTTTGCAGGGAGCGAGCGTGTTCTCCTGACGGTGCATAAGAACCCCGACGGAGACGCCCTGGGGTCCGAGCTGGCACTCATGCTGGCGCTGGAAAGATCCGGCAAGTCGGTCACGGTCCACAACCTCGACCCGGTTCCTGAATTCTATCGTTTTCTACCCCATGTCGAGCGGATCCGCTCCGGCCCTGCGGTAGTGGGCTCCTTCGATACGATCGCCGTGCTGGACTGCGAGCCGGAGCGCACAGGTCTGTTCAACGGCGTATATCCCGCTCGAAATCTCATCAACATCGACCACCATGTGACCAACTCCCGCGAGTGGCCGCTTACCTGGCTCGATACGTCTGCGGCCGCCACGGGTGAAATGGTGTACGCGCTTGTCAAAGGCCTCGGTGCGCCGATCGACCGCGAAATAGCGCTCTGTATTTTTACATCCATCTTTACGGACACGGGTTCCTACCGGTACTCCAACACGACGCCGGCCTGCATGCGCATCTCGGCGGAGATGCTCGAAGCGGGCGCCGATCCCTGGCTCGTGACGGAGAACGTCTACGAATCTTCTGCCTACGCACGCATCAAGCTGCTGGGAGCTGTTCTGTCGGGCATGGAGCGGAACAGTGACGGAAGGATCGCCTGGGTCGTGGTGACCGACGAACTCTACCGTCTTACGGGCACATCGGGAGAGGATACGGAGAACTTCATCAATTACGTGCGGTCCGTGAAGGGGGTCGAGGTGGCCGCCCTGTTCAGGCAGACCGGTTCCGCGCAGTATAAAATCAGTTTTCGTTCCAAAGGGCGCGTTGACGTGTCCGCAGTGGCCTCGTCCCTCGGAGGCGGCGGTCACCGGAACGCAGCAGGAGGAATTCTGGAAGGGGCCATCGGCGACATCGTGCCCCGCGTTATCAGCCAGCTGGAACGGGCATTGCCGGTGAAGTGAGACAGTGATCGACGGAGTCTTGAACATCAATAAACCAGCCGGCTGGACGTCCCACGACGTGGTGCAAAAGGTCCGCGGCATACTTCGTGAGAAGCGGGTCGGTCACACGGGGACCCTTGATCCCCTTGCGACGGGCGTGCTGGTGTTGTGTGTCGGCAGGGCAACGAGGATTGCCCGCTATCTCGAGGCAACGGACAAGGAATACCGCGGTACGATGCGTCTCGGAGTGGTGACTGATACGCTGGACGCCGACGGCACTGTGCTCGAACGGCGGGACTACACGCCGCCGCGGGAAGAGGAAATTCGTCGCGCCATGGAGCGGTTCACCGGCGATATCCTTCAGCGGCCGCCCATATATTCGGCCGTGAAAGTTTCCGGCGTTCCTTCCTATCGGCTTGCACGGCGCGGTCAGGCGAAACCGCTCGAACCGAGACAGGTCACCGTCTTCAGCCTGGAATTGACTGGCTATGACGATCCCCTGATCCATTTCAAGGTTTCCTGTTCAAAAGGCACCTATGTCCGCACTATTTGCTCGGACCTTGGCGAGGAACTCGGTACAGGCGGCCACCTCCTGAACCTGGAGCGGACGCGAGTGGGCGCATTCACTGTGGAAAGAGCGTTCACGCTCGACGGCCTCTCCGCCCTGGCTGCGGAGGCAGGAAGGGACAAGGCACTTACTCCTATTGATGCAGCCCTGGGAGATATGCCTGCCCTGACGGTTGGTGAACGTGAGTCCCTCAGGCTCATGCACGGCAACGCTGTTCCGGTCCTTTCCCTGCCGGGAGAAATGACAGGCATACCGCTTCGTGTCCGTGACGAGACAGGCCGTTTGCTGGCCATAGGGAGCGTTCAGGAAGGTAAACTCCGGCCTGAAGTGGTATTTTGAAGGGCAAAGATACAGCATGTCCACGGAGGCGCTGAAGGCACTCGTCGGGTAGCAGCGCGGAACGACCGGAAATGTAGAGGATTTTCCGGATAGTCCTTTTGTCCTGCTTGTTCTTCTTTGTTGATAGGGTACAGGTAATTGTTATTGAACGGATTTCATCGACAGCAAAATAAATTATGCCAGAACCGCACAAAAAGCTTTACAACCTGCTGAAAATATGATAATTTACTGCGTTTCTGAATAGGATAGGAAAGGAGGGTGAGCGAGTGGACAGTGAGAATAAGACCAAGTTAATCGGAGATTACCGCAGGCATGATTCGGATACGGGTTCTCCTGAGGTGCAGATCGCTCTTTTGAGCGGCCGCATCAGTCACCTGACGATGCACTTGCAGACGCACAAGAAAGACCAGCATTCACGGAGAGGCCTCCTGAAGATGGTCGGTCAGCGTCGTCGTCAGCTGGACTACCTGAAGAAGAGCGACCTGGAGCGTTATCGCCAGGTTATCGAACGTCTCGGCCTGAGAAAGTAGTTTTTTCGGAAAAGTGCTTGCCAGGGTGCGATACCATTTGTCGGCATTTCTCTGTCCGGACGGAGTGGCGCAGGGCTGGTGGACGCTTTTTTCCCGATGGATGCTGCAATGCCGTCATCAGCAGTAAAAAAGAATGTGAGGTTCAATGACAACAGCAGTTGAAATGGAAATTGGCGGCAGACGTCTGATACTTGAAACAGGCCTCCTGGCCAAACAGGCGAACGGAGCCGTTGTGGCGCGGTATGCAGACACGGTGGTGCTCTCTACGGCGGTGGCGTCCAAGGTTGCGAGAGAGAACGCGGACTTTCTGCCGCTCACTGTGGATTATCAGGAAAAGGCTTACGCTGCGGGGCGCATTCCCGGCGGGTTCTTCAAGCGCGAAGGGCGCCAGACCGAAAAAGAGATCCTCACCTCGCGGCTCATCGACCGGCCTATCCGGCCGCTGTTCCCCGAAGGATACTATTTCGATACCCAGATCATATCATCGGTCCTGTCGATCGGCGATGACAGTTCCATGGACCTGATGGGCGTGGTCTCCGCATCAGCGGCGCTGGCCATTTCCGACATTCCCTTTCTGGGGCCCATCGGTGCAGTCCGCATCGGATATGTGGACGGTTCATTCGTGGTCAATCCCGCGATCAAGGGGAATGATGTCCCGGCGCTGAACCTCGTCGTGGCAGGCACCGCCGACGGCATCATGATGGTCGAAGGCGGAGCGCAGGAGTTGAGCGAAGATCAGCTACTCGATGCGCTGGCGCTGGCGCACAGCGAGATAAAGAAGCTCGTGGCACTGCAGCAGCAGCTCGTGGCCAAGGTGGGCAAAGAGAAGCGGGTCGTCAAGGCCGTGGAGACGGACAAGGAACTGGAAGCGCAGGTCGCTTCCCTGGCTCTCGAGAAAATGCGCAGCGCCATTGCGATCCCGAACAAGATCGAGCGCCAGAAGACGCTCGATATCCTGAAAGATGAGATCAAGGAAAAGCTTAAGAAGGAAGATGATCCGTCCCGGTCGGTCCATATATCGACTATCTTCTACAGCCTCGAGAAGAACGAGGTCCGCATGCTGATCCTGGATCAGGGCAAGCGAACGGACGGAAGGAAGCCAGACGCGATCCGGACCATCACATCGGCCGTGGGCACGCTGCCGAGGACGCATGGGTCGGCGATCTTCACCCGCGGCGAGACGCAGGCACTGGTCGTGGCAACACTGGGAACGTCTGACGACGAACAGAAGATAGATTCGCTCGAAGGCGAGTACTACAAGTCCTTCCTGCTGCATTACAATTTCCCGCCCTTCAGCGTGGGAGAAGTCAAGTTCATGCGCGGACCCGGCCGGAGAGAAGTAGGGCACGGGGCACTTGCTGAGCGGGCCATTAAGCCGGTTCTTCCGGCGAAACAGGAGTTCCCCTACACGATACGATTGGTCTCCGACATTCTGGAGTCGAACGGTTCTTCTTCGATGGCCACTGTCTGCGGCGGCATCCTTGCGCTCATGGATGCGGGAGTGCCGATCAAGGCCCCCGTGGCCGGCATTGCCATGGGGTTGATCAAAGAGGGCGACCGCGTGGTGGTGCTCTCGGACATCCTCGGCCTCGAGGACCATCTGGGCGATATGGACTTCAAGGTGACCGGTACGAGCGCAGGTATCACGGCGCTCCAGATGGACATGAAGATCGGCGGCATCACCATCGACATCATGCGGACGGCCCTCCAGCAGGCCCGGGAAGGAAGACTGTTCATTCTCGGGAAGATGCTCGAAACGCTTGCAACGCACCGCAAGACCCTGAATCCTTATGCGCCGCGCATCATCACCATGAAGATCAGCACCGAGAAGATCAAGGACGTTATCGGTTCAGGCGGAAAGGTGATCCGCAGCATCATCGAACAGACGGGGACCAAAATCGACATCGAGGACGATGGCACGATAAACATTGCTTCGTCCGACGAAGCGGCCGCAAAGAAGGCCATGGAGATCATCAAGGGCATCGTGCAGGACGCGGAGGTCGGCAAGCTGTATATGGGCAAGGTGCGGAAGATCATGGATTTCGGCGCCTTCGTCGAGATATTCCCCGGCACGGACGGTCTGCTCCATATATCGCAGATATCGGAAAAGCGCATCGAGAATGTGTCCGAAGAACTGAAGGAAGGCGACGAAGTGCTCGTCAAGGTGCTTGAAATCGACCGTCAGGGCAAGATCCGGTTGTCGCGAAAAGAGGCACTGCGCGAGCAGGAAAAGTCCAGGGCCTGACAAAGGGCCGGACCTATCGCAGCATGGCAAGTGAGCACGAAGGAAATGGGAGGATGTTGCAAAGCCTGTTTCCTTTTTTTTATTTTTCGCAGGTGTCCCGCAAGGAGGCGACGTGGCGCAGTATTCTACGGCGATCGTAGGTGCAGGGCTGGGTGGGCTTGCCGCCGCAGCCCTGCTCTCGAAAATGAACAAGCGTGTTGTACTGCTCGATCCGGCATCAGCGGCCGGCGGGGCCTTGAGCGTCAGAGAACGTGAGGGCTTCCGATTTTCCATCGGTCCGGTGCTGGCCTTCGGATTTGACCGGAACGGCGCACTTGGCCGTCTGGCGTCGTCCCTCGGGATCGCTCACAGCGCGTCGGTGCTCTCGCCCTGCTATCAGGTTGCGCTGCCGGACCGTCGAATCAGTATTTTCATCGACAGCCAGGAGACCTTAGAGGAACTCAGGAGAGAGTTTCCCCGTGAGATCGACGGCATCGTCAGGTTCTATCGCGATCTTCGCCGGACATCTGAACGGATGGCCCGAAGCAGGTTGTTCTCCGCGTACTATCAGGGTAGATCTGCCGATGGCTATCTTGGTTCCTATGGCTTCAGTCCGGAATTCTCCGTATTTCTTGATATACAAGCCCGCCGGTTTTTTTCTCTGCCGGTCCGTGCTCTTTCGGTTGCCTCCCTAATTTCACTCCTTGATAGTGCTCCTCTGGCCCTTCACGGAGGGCTCACAGCGTTTGCCGGCCAAATGCTCGATGTATTTCTCAGGAACGGAGGCGAGGCGAGGTACCGGACTCCCTGGCCGCGGATAGCGTCGGTACAGAAGCGCAGTGTGGTCCTCCAGGTCCAGGACGGGACCGTGGATGCTGAAGCGGTCCTGTTCAATACGCGGCAGACTCCCGAAGGTTCGGACCTTTTTCTCGGAGTCAGGGAAGAACTGCTTCCGGTCGGTATGTCCCGCGAAGTTCTGTGCCTGCCTGACTACAGTAACCCTGACCGGTATTTTACGTTATCCGTCAGCGGTCCCTCTGATGAAACATCGGCGCCAAAAGGTATGCGCGCCCTCGTTGGGTCCTTTCCCGCCA
This sequence comes from Nitrospirae bacterium GWC2_57_13, assembly GCA_001805055.1. GTDB lineage: Bacteria > Nitrospirota > UBA9217 > UBA9217 > UBA9217 > GWC2-57-13. The sequence goes on along the minus strand of MHDZ01000040.1, from coordinate 47,725 downwards.
TCAGTCCCGGTGCTGGCACTAAAGAGCGTTGCCTTGACCATATTTCCTCGCTGATCCCGTTCCTGCGGGAGCAGATGTTGTTCGCAGATGAGCGTCCGCTGCAGAACAGGGAATACGTATTTTCCCGTGAAACCGCCTTTCGGCCCTTTCGCAGCCAGGGGAAGCCTCTTTTGCTTCAGAAGGCGGGTGGCAGCCTCTATCTGCTGCCTGATGCCGGGGGTGCTCCGGCTGACACGGCAAGGGCTGCAACGGCCTTTGCGGCTCGTGTAGAGTGAGCCTTACCTGTTTGTAAGGTTGCCTTGTCTGCTAAGACAGCAGGAAAAATCGGTAATAACTTGATTTTTTGTAATATCTGGCGTAAAGTATTACTGAGAACCTTTCCTGCCAGATAGTTTCAGAGGAGGATAGAATCATGACGAATCGTGCTTTCCGCGTTGTTGTGCCGGCGCTGGCCCTTTTTCTCACGGCGTTCTTGATTAGCCAGGCAACTGCCGCGAAATCAACTGCAGCGAAAGTAACGTCTCTCCCCGGAGTGAATGCCTTTTTGACCGATATGATTCCTGACGACCCTGAGCGGGCCGGAACGTTCTTTGCTGAGCTTAAAAAGGGCGGGGCCAATACCGTTATCCTGGGGCCGCCTGAGACTGGTTATACGGCGGGCCGGAGCACCCTGCCGGACATCGTATCCAGAGCTCATACAGCGGGTCTGAAGGTCTATCTTATCGTGCCTGTCAGAAATATGCCTGATGTGCTTGCGGTGAAGCCACGCTGGGAGGATATGAAGTACGACCTCAACAGCGGAACGATACAGCCAACAGGCCGTCTCGATCTCTTCAAGGATGACGTGGTGGACTACCTGTCATCGCGTATCAAGGACCTCGCATCAACGGGCGTCGATGGCATTCTGTTCGGGACCGATCTGTATTATGACGATGTCGAAGCGATGACCAGCGATACGCTGCAAACCTATGCGAACCGGTTCAACGCCGCTCTTATACCCGGAAGGGCCTTTGCGCGTGTTGAGAACTTGCAAGGCGGACTGGTCGTCGTTGAATATGGCGCGGGCTTCCGCGAATGGGCGGAAATGAAGCGAGATCGTCTTATCGTTGTTATTCAGAAAATCATGGACGATGTCCGGGCCGAGCACGCGGGCATGCTGTTCGGCCTGCCGCTCCATGAAGAGGGACTCGCAAGTGCCGAGGCAGCACTGAATCGCTTTGCCTATGATATGGAGGCTTTCCGGCAGCTAAACGTGGACCTGTACTGGATCGCGATCAAGCATCGCCGGATGCGGGCGCGGAAGGGCATGGGCTATAAGGAGAGCATGGAAGCGCTGGCGCGGATCGCACAGGCGGGGAATGAGGCGGTAAAGGCGCCGAGCAGGGCACTGATCATCCTGCAGACTGCTTCTTCGTCAGGCAAGGTGCTGCCCTACTCGGAGATAGAAAAGACAGCTTCACTGGCAAGAAAAGGAGGCAATCCGTACCTTGCATTTACCGCAGCGGAGGAGCGGTCCCTGCCGGCAGTGCTGACCAAGAAGCTGTTTAAGGGGAATGATTCGCCGCGCTAGGCGCGCGGCAACGGGTTAGACCTTGGCGAGAACGCTCTCTTCTTCTTCCTGAAACACGACTGCGCCGTCCTTGAAGGCCACAAGCACCTTCTGCATTTCCTTGAATCTGCCGCGCAGTATTTCCTCTGAAATCGGATCGGCGATCTGTTTCTGGATGGCGCGCCGCATGGGACGTGCGCCATAGGTCGGCAGGTAATTTTCCCGAATGATCCATTCCTTCACATCACGCGCCACCTCAAGATGAAGGCTGTGCGAGTCCACCATGTGGGTGTTCAGTTCCTTGATAAGCAGATCGACGATGTCCAGCAGGTGTTCCTGGCTCAGGGGATGGAACACCACTGCCTCATCGATCCTGTTCAGGAACTCGGGGTTGAACGCCCGCTTCAGTTCGGACATGACGTTCTCTTTCATCTTTGTATACTGGCTTTGCACATCATCCTGCCGAAATCCAAGCGTTGTGTCCTTGTCGATCATTCGTGCGCCCAGGTTCGATGTCATGATGATCACGGCATTCTTGAAGTCGATTTTCCGCCCGAAGTTGTCGGTCATATATCCGTCGTCCAGGACCTGCAGAAGCATGTTGAAGACGTCGGGATGGGCTTTCTCGATCTCGTCGAACAGGACGACCGAATAGGGCCGCCGCCGGATCTTTTCCGTGAGCTGGCCACCCTCATCGTAGCCTACATAGCCCGGAGGGGCCCCCACGAGCCGGGAGGCATTAAATTTTTCCATATATTCCGACATGTCGACGCGGATGAGCGCGTCCTCACTGTCAAAAAGGAACATGGCCAGGGCGCGGGCGAGCTCTGTTTTGCCGACTCCCGTAGGGCCGAGGAATATGAAAGAGCCGATGGGCTGTTTGCGCGTCTTGAGGCCCACCCGTGAGCGGCGGATCGCCCGGGATACGGCGGCAATGGCCTCGTGCTGGCCGACGATCCGGAGGTGCAGTTCCTCTTCCATGCGAAGGAGGCGGCTGGCCTCTTTTTCTTCAAGCCGCGCAAGGGGAATGCCGGTAATGTTCGCCACAATGACGGACACATCGTTTTCGGTTATGACCGGGATGTTCTTTTCCTGGGCATCCTTCCAGTCCTTGTGTATCCCTTCCAATGTCGCACGCAGGCGGTCTTCTTCCTCCTGGATCGTCTCCACCTTCACATAATCCTTGATCCTCGTGAACAGGGCCTTCTCCTGTTCGAGTTTCTTGAGTTTCTTCTCGATGGATTTGATCTCAGCAGGATAGGTATAGCGGTTGAGCTTTGCTCGGGCCCCTGCCTCATCGATGACATCAATGGCCTTGTCGGGCATGAACCGGTCGGTGATGTAGCGGTCGGCCAGGCGCGTAGCGCTCACGATGGCTTCGTCGGTGATCTTGATCTTGTGATGGGACTCGTATTTGGGGCGCAGTCCCTTGATGATGCTGATGGTCTCCTCGACGGACGGCGGCTGGACGTAGACGGGCTGAAAGCGGCGCTTCAGGGCGCCGTCCTTCTCGATGTGTTTGCGGAACTCGTCGAGCGTCGTGGCGCCGATGCACTGGATCTCGCCGCGCGCGAGGGCAGGCTTCAGCATGCTCGACGCGTCGATGGATCCTTCCGCGGCTCCAGCGCCGACCAGAGTATGGAGTTCGTCGATGAAGAGGATGATATTGTCGGCCTGAACGATCTCCTTCATTACGATCTTGAGGCGCTCCTCGAATTGGCCACGGTATTTGGTGCCGGCGATGAGCGCGCCAAGGTCGAGGGAGACCACGCGCCGGTTCAGGATGTTTTCCGGAACGTCGCTGTTCACTATCCGCTGCGCAAGTCCCTCGACGATCGCAGTCTTGCCGATGCCGGGCTCGCCGATGATGACAGGATTGTTCTTGGTTCGCCGGGACAGGATCTGGAGCATGCGGTCGATCTCGGTATCGCGGCCGATAACGGGGTCGAGCTTACCTGCTTTTGCCATCTGTGTCAGGTCCCTGCCGAACTCGTCCAATGCCGGAGTAGGGCTCTTCTTCGTGCTGACCTGGGTGGCGGCACGACGCAGATAGTTGATGACCAATTGGCGTGTGCCGAGAAGATTCGCGCCGAAACTGCGTAGAATCTTTCCTCCAATGCCTTCTTCCTCCCGGATCAGTCCGAGGATCAGATGCTCGCTGCCGATGTAGCTGTGTCCCAGAAGCCGCGCCTCCTCGACGGCGTATTCAAGTACTTTCTTTGCGCGCGGTGTGAAGGGAATGTCGCCGAAGGTGAGCGTGTTGCCGCTGGCAGGGAGATTGCGCTCAACTTCCATGCGCAACTGTTCTATGTCGACGCCCATCTTGCGCAGAACCGCCACAGGAATGCCGTCCTCTTCGCGCAGAGTGCCGAGCAGGATGTGCTCCGTACCGAGGTAATCGTTCTGCAGCCGCTCCGCTTCTTCGCGGGCATAGACGATTACTTTTCTTCCTCTTTCAGTGAATTTTTCGAACATCATGAAATCCATCGGCCTCCCGCAGAGAATGCGCACACCGACTTCAATTAAAATATACTCCATTCATCCGGCCGAAGTCAAGGGCTTTTGGCCTGTTGCGTCCTTCACGCGGTGCCTATACGGCCCCACCGGGAGCCTGCGAACGCGTTGCTTTTCCGGACATGAATGCAGTTGTGTCAGCGGTGGAAAATCGCAGTCGCAGCTCTCGGATCGGACCGTTGGCAACGGGTCCGGCATCAGAAAAGGGCCGGGTTCTCATTGTAAACCATCGGGAATTAATTTGGTTGACAATCAGGTGCCCATGGGGTACAAGAAAGGCTTGGAGGAATGGCATGCAACGGAAAATGCAGGAAGTTCTTGAACGGGTAGTGAGCGGTCCCGGGCTTGATCGTGCCGGAGCGCGTGATCTTGTCAGTGTTACTGGACCTGATTTGGGAGACCTGCTTGCAGTTGCGGGAAGGGTGCGCGAACGCTTCCGGGGCGGCAGGGTCGATATTTGTTCCATTGTGAATGCAAAATCCGGCGCCTGCTCCGAGGACTGCCGGTTCTGCGCCCAGTCCGCGCATCATGCCACGGATGCGCCGGTCTATCCGCTGATCGACGTGGAACAGATGGCCCGCGCCGTCGCCGGGGCGAAGAAGAACAGGGCAAAGCGTTTCTGCATCGTCACGAGCGGCCGCGGCATCGACACGCAGGAAGATCTCGATAAGATCGCTGAAGGCATCAGGCGGATAACTGAGGTGGGTTTGCTTCCCTGTGCGACCCTTGGGACGCTGACGAAGGAACAGCTCTCGTTCCTCAGGGACGCGGGACTGCATCGCTATCATCATAACATCGAGACGTCGCGCCGGTTCTTTCCGAACATCTGTACAACGCACACCTTCGATGAGCGCGTTGGGGTGCTGAACGAAGCCCGTTCCCTCGGGCTTTCCACCTGCAGTGGAGGCATTTTCGGTATGGGCGAGACACTGGAAGACCGGATCGATATGGCCCTGGACCTCAGAGAACTGGATGTGGACTCCGTACCGATCAATTTTTTGATGCCTATCGCGGGCACGCCCCTGCAGGAAGCCGCTTTATTGCAGCCCCTTGAAGCGCTGCATTCGATAGCGCTTTTCCGCCTGATCCTGCCTGAGAAGGAAATTCGCGTCTGCGCCGGTCGGGGAGCGGCGCTCAGGAGCCTGCATCCCATGATCTTCATGGCCGGAGCAGACGGGTTCATGATCGGCAACTATCTCACCACCACGGGACTCAGGCCTGAGGATGATCTTGAAATGCTCGATGACCTGGGTTTGAATATCGACCATGCATAGCGCGGCCTTCGGCCGCAATTGAAAATTGGGAATTTCAAAACTGCAAAAACATGATTTTTACAGTGTTCGCATGCGGGCCTCTGCTGGAGGCCGTCATGTATCCGGTGCGGAGCGCATCATTCTTCCACAAGAACTGGATCATGTGATGACGCAGATGACCACCCGCGCCAGGAGCCGGAGCCTGCAGCCCGATCACATCGTTGTGTCCGTGGAAAGGATCGATGGTGGATCGATCAGGCACATGAGGGCGCTTGATGTTGTGATGGTCGCCGTCCCTCATGCGCTCAATGGCCGTTCAACTGCTGCTGCTGTGCTGCAGCAGGCGGGGGTATCCTCCATCGCAGTCGAAGCAGCGGTCAGGGAGATAAGCAGGGGCCCTTCTCCCTCAGGGGGGAACATGCGCGGCGCCATGATCATGGATGCTGCAACCGGGGCACGCCTTGAACCTGATCATGCACGGGGCGTGCGGGCCTCCCGGTTCGACTGGAGCCCCGAGGCTGCCGTGAGGATCGACGGGCTGCTGACAACCGCGGGGCTGACCCATTTCCGGACCCGCGAGGCTTTGGCCCTGGCCACCAAGGTCGCTCATGGTCCGGGCGTTGTGGCCGAGTTGTGCTGGTCCGATGAACCTGAGTATCTCGCGGGCTATGTTTCCTCTCTGGCCACGGGGTATGTCCGCATCTCGTGTATGAAGCAGCAGGGCGACCCCTCAGGCGGGAGGGTTTTTTTTGTGCGTTCGGCATTGACGGACCTTGCTGAGCTGGTGCGGTTTCTTGAGAAACAAGCGGTCCTGATCACGGAAACAGGCACTGTGCATCATTATAAAGACAATAACATCTCGTGTCCGACAACACCAATGCAGCGTGACTCGCAATGCGCCGCTGCTGTAGTGGACCTAGGCAACCGGCCGGAGAAGCAAGGCTCAGGGAAAATCCGCGTAAAGGCAGGTCCCGCTGCCCGTGGCTGATCTCATCATTCCATTTTCACGGGAATTGTCCGATCTGAAGCAGCAGCATCTGCTTCGGCACCTGCGAACCGTTGGATCGGGCAATGGTCCATGGATCACCGTTGACGGCAGGAGCGTGCTGCTGCTGTGTTCGAACGATTATCTCGGTCTTGCGGGACATCAGGACCTCCAGGACGCGGCCAGGGCAGCCATGGACCGCTACGGTTTCGGCGCCGGCGCATCGCGCCTTGTCTCAGGCTCGAGCCCGCTCCACGAAGAGCTCGAACAGACATTAGCACGGTTCAAGGGGACCGAGGCCGCGCTGCTGTTCAATTCCGGATATGCTGCCAATACGGGCATCATCCCCGCCCTGGCCTCGGAAGGCGATGCCATCCTGAGCGACGGTCTGAACCATGCTAGCATCATCGACGGGTGCCGCTTGAGCAGGGCTGAGGTGCATGTATACAGCCATGGTGACATGAACCACGTCGAGAGCCTGTTGAAGAAGACGGCCCGGGCCCGGCGCAGGCTCATCGTGACGGACGGTGTGTTCAGCATGGAAGGCGACATTGCCCCGCTGCCCGACCTGTGCACGCTGGCCGAAAAGTACGGCGCACTGCTCATGGTGGATGACGCCCACGCAACAGGAGTGCTGGGCGACAGTGGAAGGGGAACGGCGGAGCACTTCGGTGTTTCCGGCCGGGTGCCTGTGCAGATGGGCACGTTGGGCAAGGCCCTCGGTTCTTTTGGCGCTTATATAGCAGGCGACCGGGATATGATAACCTATATTCTGAACAAGGCGCGGAGCCTTATTTTCAGCACGGCCCTGCCGCCGGCTGTTTGCGCAGCCTCCCTTGCCGCGCTCAGGGTACTGGAGCAGGAGCCCTGGCGGCGGGAGCAGCTCAGGAAAAATGTGCATCGTTTCGTTGTTGTGCTGATGGCTCAGGGCGTCGATGTTGCCGCGTCGGAAACGCCCATCATTCCTATCATCATTGGAGACAGTGAAAAGGCGCTGCTTGCCGGCCAAAGCCTGATGGATAAAGGTATGTTCGCTCTGGCTGTACGGCCGCCCACGGTGCCGGAGGGAACAGCGCGGATCAGAATGACTATCATGGCCACTCATTCGCCGGAGGACCTTGACCGTGCCGCAGCAGCAGTCGGCATGCTGAAACAGGAAGGGCTGCTGTAGCTGATGACGGAACAGCGCGAACACAGGAGCGTGGTCATTGTGACCGGCGGTTCCCGGGGCCTGGGCAGGACGCTGGCCCTGAGATTCGGGAGAGCTGGCTGCAGTGTCGTCGTGAACTATCTGACCCGGCAAAGCGATGCCGCTGCTGTCTGCACCGAGGTCACCGCGGCCGGCGGCGAGGCTGCGGCGATCCAGGCGGATGTGCGGAATGCCGCCGAAGTGGAGGCCATGGTCCGTGAGGCCGCTGAACGCTGGAGCAGGATCGATCTGCTCGTGAACAATGCGGGTCTTACGCGAGACCGGCTGCTGCTGCGTATGAGCGAAGAGGAATGGGACGAGGTCATGGACACGAACCTGAAGGGTCCTTTTCTCTGTACGAAATCTGCTGCACGGTTCATGCTGAAGCAGCGCAGCGGCCACATCATCAACATCGCATCCATTGTCGGGCTGCAGGGCAGGGAAGGGCAGTCGAACTATGCCTCATCCAAGGCCGGTCTTATCGGCCTGACCAGGGCAACAGCGAAGGAGCTGGGCAAGGCCAATATCCGGGTGAATGCCGTGCTGCCGGGCTACCTTTCCACGGAAATGGGCGAAACCGCGTCCGGGGATATAAGGAAGCGGGTACTGGCTGAGAATGCCCTGGGGAGGTTCTCGGATTCCGAGGAGATCGCTGAATTCGTCTACCGGCTGTCGCTCATGCAGAACGTGTCGGGCCAGGTGTTCAACCTGGACAGCAGGATCATCTGAACTGCATCTGAAGCTAATTGAAAACACGTTCCGCCACGAAACCGCAAAGGCACACAGAAGAAAAGGTTTAACCTAAGCCCAGTGAAGCAAATAAATCTAGAGCGTCTCTCGCAAAGCTCGCAAAGGACGCAAAGGGAGTCTTGGGATTCTGTTTTGTTTATAGCTCAAAATGACGGGCTTTTTTGCGAACTTTGCGGGAACAGTTTTATTTGCGAATTACTTTGCGTCTTCGTGCCTTCCTCCGTCTCCGTTTCGAGAGTCCCGCGTCCACTACTAGTGGCAAAGGTGCGGGACCCGCATCCAGTAGTAACTGGTAACGGAGCGGGGGTGGCGTGTTTGGTTTGGGTTTAACCGTGAAAAAGGGAATATTCATAACCGGGACCGACACGGGTGTGGGCAAGACCTATGTTGCTGCCGGTATCGCCGAACAGCTCAGGCAGGACGGTGTGGACGTAGGTGTGATGAAGCCGGCTGAGACGGGCTGTGCTGCGCGGGCAGGGAAACTGGTCCCCCGGGACGCCAAACGGCTCATTAAGGCCGCGGGTGTGACGGACTCCCTCGAGTTGGTGAACCCGGTGCGGATGCGCAAACCCCTGGCGCTTTTAGTTGCTGCAGCGATGGAGGGGCTGCGTATCGACCCCAGGGACATCCAGAACGCTTTCCAAACGCTCGCGAGCAGGCATGAATACATGATCGTTGAGGGCGCAGGCGGCATCATGGTCCCGATAGCGCCTGGATATTCCTTTCTCGACCTGGCACAGGAGATGGGACTTCCGGTGCTGATCGTGGCGCGGCCGTCTCTGGGCACGATCAATCACACGCTGCTCACGGTGAAGGCTCTGAAGGATCGGGGTCTTGCCATTGCCGGCATTGTCATCAACTACGCTGATGATCGGAGACCTGGCCTGGCCGAAAAGACCAGCCCCGCGGTCATCGAGGAGATCTCGGGGGTCAAGGTCCTCGGGACCATGAGGCACGCATCGCGCTCGTTCTCTTCCATTGTTGCTTTTCTGTCTTGATCCAGAAGTAAGTGACAACCCCATCGAGAGAGGTGTTTTTTTATTGCTATGATGGTTGATGTTAGTATAGAGTTTATTTGCAAAGAGGCAATTGTCCTTCAATCTGGCATGTTATGGTCAATTGATTGAGTTTCTTTCATTGAATGAGTGATGAGATCGTATGCAAAATAATTGGGATGATGACTTCCAAGAATTAACTAGGAGGGACTACTTAGAATTATGTTTTCTGTTGTTGATTGTTGTGCCTAGTATTTTGTTTGAAGTAAAGATGGATGGTTTGGGTGTTGCTGAGCCTAGGTTGGGAGTGGTTAAAGTTATTGTCGGTCTTTTTGCTTTTGGTTTAGTTCATATCGTATCTAGCCATGCTCTTTCTTATTTATATAATCTCAACAGGTTGATCCTGCCGTCTTTTTTGAGGAACATTTATCCAGTATTGACAGCTAAACAGCTTCAGATTGGCGGCTCTGTTTTTATAATTATTTCTGTAATATTTGTTATTCTTCATTGGGAGGAAATTAGCATTTTGGCTGGATAGTGACCCCCACCCTAAGTAACGATGTAAATATCTGGTTCTCATTAGCACTAAAAAGACTCTTGACAGGGGCTCTTTTTTTGGTATAATTAATTCAATATTAAACTAATTAATATTAAATCAAGTACGTCATTATGGGAACCAAATATCAGGGAACAAAAGAGGAGATCCGGGCGCTGAATGCTTTTATCAAGCTCGTGCGGGCTGCTGACTCAGTATCCAGCCGGGTGGAGGCGCATCTCGATTCCCTCCATCTGACAGTCAGCCAGTTCGGTGTGATGGAATCTCTGCTTCATCTCGGCCCGATGCATCAAAAGGATCTGGGCAGAAAGATACTCAAAAGCAGCGGGAACATTACGATGGTGGTCGATAATCTCGAGAAACGGGGACTGGTGGAACGGGTCAAGGACGAGCAGGACCGGCGGCATTATTTCGTCCGGCTGACGGCAAAGGGGAAGAATCTGATCAAGCCCTTCTTTTCCAGGCATGTAGCGCGCATCGTGAGCGAAATGAGCGCGCTGACCAGGGCTGAGCAGGAAGAACTCGGCAGGCTGTGCAAGAAAGTGGGGTTAAAAACGGACTGATATGTCCCTCTATAGGATGATAATGACTCGCAGATGATCGGCCATGAGGCCGTGACCATAGTCGATTCTTTCAGGAGGAGGAGGAAAGCCATGCCGAGTAATCTGCCCTTTATTACTACATTGGAGCCGGGCACCTACCATTGGTG
>MHDZ01000040.1:0-37168 GCA_001805055.1 Nitrospirae bacterium GWC2_57_13 | reverse complement strand
GAAGGAACCGGTTGCCTTCGATATCGCGCCAGCGAAAAAGGTTGCGTTGTGCACTTGCAGGCGGACCAAAAACCCGCCTTATTGTGACGGCACCCATGCTAAATAGGCTGGGAAAAAGCGGGAGGCGTCTATGTTCAAAAAATTGATCGCAACAAAGGATGACAGGGCCGCCCTGGTGCTGCGGGTCATGCTGGGGCTCGTATTCTTCCCGCACGGCGCCCAGAAACTGCTGGGATGGTTCGGGGGGCATGGATTCAGCGGAACAATGGGATTCTTCACGGGCCAGTTGGAGATACCCGCGATGTTCGCGTTTCTGGCGATCATTGCCGAGTTCTTCGGAGCACTCGGACTGCTGGCAGGATTATTCACGCGTGTAGCGGCTCTGGGGATTATGAGCGTCATGCTCGTGGCAGTGCCGATGCTGCACGCCAAGCATGGGTTTTTCATGAACTGGTCCGGGAGCCAGGCCGGGGAGGGCTTCGAGTATCATCTTCTCGTGATTGCCATGGCCGTTGCGCTGATCATCAGAGGCGGAGGTACCTGGTCGGCAGACAAGGCGTTGGCCGACAAAAGCAATTAGTCAACAAGCGCAGCCAGGTGGGTACACAGATCCGGCCGCCGAAAGGCGGCCGTTTTTTTGTTCCTCCATTGGTGCGAACGCAGGATAAGATATACCTTTCAGAGCCTGCTTTTGCTATCAGATCGTCGAGGACCAGCTTACTAAGACATGCGGTAGTAATGCCACATAGTTCGTCATTCCCGCGAAAGCGGGAATGCAGAAACAATGCCAAAACTCTGGATTCCGGGTCAAGCCCGGAATGACGGAATATTTTCTATGAGGCTCTACTAATGACCATCTTAGTAATGATCGGAAGCATGGATTCCCTGTGGTCGAAACGACGCAAAAGACCATTGATAAGAAACAGAACCCCTGACTCCCGGACCATATGCAGCAGAAGCCATCTTCGAAGAAACGCTGATGCTGTCAGTCACCTCTTTGCATTCTCACCTCAACCGCGTGCTCCCGACGGTCGTCTACAAGGGATATAGTCTTGTTGCTCTGCTCAACGCCATCGACAATCACGCTTTCCGTGCTGTTGTCGCGCGTTTGCCGGACGGTGATATGGTAGAGGGTCTCCCGGTGCCGGTAGTGCACCATGAAAGAATCCCACACCGTGGGCAGGCACGGATCGAAGCGCAGCTTGTCTGTTTCAAGCCGAAGCCCCAAAAGTGATTCCACGATAAGCCGGTACATCCACCCGGCCGATCCCGTGTACCATGTCCAGCCACCCCGGCCGACGTGGGGCGAGACAGCATACACGTCGGCAGCGGCAACGTAGGGTTCTCCTTTGTAGATCGCTATCTCTTCAGGCGATCTCCCATGGTTTATTGGATTGATCATCGCAAGAAGGTCCCACGCGCGGCAGCTGTCGCCCAATGCGGCAAAGGCCATCGCAGTCCAGACCGCCGCGTGGGTATACTGCCCTCCGTTCTCCCGTACTCCGGGAACGTATCCCTTTATATAACCTGGATCCATATCGGATTTGTCGAAGGGCGGGTCCAGGAGCTGGATCAGGCCATGCGCCCGGCGGACAAGATATCTGTCCACCGCTGCCATTGCCCTGCGGGAGCGATCGGCATCACCGGCGCCGGAGAGAACAGACCAGCTTTGCGCAATGGAATCGATACGGCATTCAGGATTACTTGCCGAACCAAGCGGAGAGCCGTCGTCAAAAAAAGCGCGGCAATACCACTCGCCGTCCCAGCCATGCTTCTCGATATTCTTACGCAGATGATCGGCTTCTTTCTGGCAGCGTTCGGCGAATGACGGATCGTCATGCAAACGCGCGATCTCTGAAAACCGCTCAAGCACTTCATACAGGAAGAATCCGAGCCATACGCTTTCCCCCTTGCCGTGCTCGCCCACCAGGTTCATGCCGTCGTTCCAATCACCCGACCCGATGAGCGGCAAGCCGTGCTCGCCTCGGCTGAGGCCCCTCAGAATGGCCCGCACACAGTGATCGTACAGGCTTGCCGCTTCTCCGGACGCGCGGGGAAGATCGTAATAGGAGTCCTCGTCCGGTTTTACCGGGCGGCCCTCGATGAAGCGGACCGTTTCATCCAGCACCCCGGTGTCTCCGGTAGTAAGAACGTAGCGGCACGCGGCCAGGGGCAGCCAGAGAAGATCGTCGGAACAGTGTGTTCGCACGCCGCGTCCCGTCGGGGGATGCCACCAATGCTGGACATCTCCCTCCTTGAACTGATGGGCCGCGCAGAGGAGGAGGTGCTCGCGCATGAGCCCGGGTTCGGTATGAATGAGCGCCATCACGTCCTGCAACTGGTCACGGAAACCGAATGCGCCCCCGGACTGGTAGTAACCACTCCGTGCCCAGAGACGGCATGCCAGTGTCTGGTAGAGAAGCCAGCCGTTGGCCAGCATGTTGACGGACTGGTCCGGCGTTTCCACCTGCACTGCGCCGAGGGTGTGAGTCCAGTACTGCCAGACCTTTTCAAGCGACCCGCGCGCGGCAACGGCTCCCCGGAAGCGGCGCACGAGGTTGCCTGCGTCATCGGAGTTTCTCCCAGCGCCGAGCCTGAAGATGATCTCCCGCTCCTGCCCGTCCCCAAGATCGAAGGGGACCTGGATAGCGGCGCAGGGGTCCAGGCCAGCCCCCACCCTGCCGGAGAGCCGGCTGCGGGTCATCGCAGCCGGTTCATGAAGGGTGCCGTTGCGGCCGAGGAACTCGGTCCGGTCGCCGGTCACGGTCCGCGTCGTCTCGCCTGTGTCGAAGAAGGCCGTTCGGTCGGTGAACTCCGGGTTATAGGGGTTCCGAGCGAAGATCGCGCCGGTTTTGGGGTCGATCTCGGTGATCACTTGCATTGCCGTTTTAGGCCGCAGATCTCCCAGCACCCATTCCACGTAACCGGTGACTGAGAGCCGGCGCGACCTGCCGGACTCGTTTCGCACTTTCAGCACCGTGAACTTGATCGCTGCATCCAGTGCCACGTAGACCCACATCTCTGAGCGGATGCCGCGTTCCCTGTGCTCGAAGACGCTGTAGCCGAAGCCGTGGCGGGTGACGTAAGGAGTCGCCCCGCGGCTGGGAAGCGGCGCGGGGGACCAGAAGTGGCCGCGCTCTTCATCACGGAGGTAAAATGCCTCTCCGCTCGAATCGCTCACCGGATCATTCCCCCAGGGAGTGAGGCGGAACTCATGGGCATTCTCGCTCCAGGTATAGGCGGACCCGCTCTCTGAAATGACGGTCCCGAAAAAAGGGTTTGCCAAGACGTTTACCCAGGGAGCCGGCGTCACCTGCTCGTGCGTCGTCGTCATGACATACTCGCGTCCATCCGTGGTGAATCCGCCCATCCCGTTGAAGAACGTCAGATCAAGGCGAGGCAACGCGGCGATTGCCGGGGGTTCGGAGCGAGGGGTTCGGGTCGGGGAAAGGAGCGGCACGGTCACTTCCGCCAGACTTCGACGAGTGATCTGCTCCACCAGGGTTCCCCGGCTGTCAGTGATGATGGCGCGGGCGACTGTTTGGAGCAGAACGCGGTCCTCTTCCGATATCTGGTCCGCGAGCCTCAAAAAGATGCCGCCCGGTCGATCGCTCACGTTGGCTTCGATGCCTGCGGCAATTAACCCCATGATTTGTTCCTGGAGTAGTTGCCGATAACCGGCGCGATCTTCGTTCCAGATCACCAGATCCACCGCCAGTCCCTTGAGACGCCAGTACGCGTGGGCCTGCACGAGTTGTCGCACCAGGTCGATGTTCACCGGATCTGCGATCTGCACCAGCACGATCGGCAAATCGCCGGAAATGGAATAGCCCCACAGGCCGGATTGCCCGCGGCGGTTCTTGACGAGAACGCTCGCGTCGGCGCGCAGAGAGGAATTGGCATAGATGACGTTGCCGGCCAGGTGTCCATAGAGTTGAGCGTCGGCCTCCGTTGCATTGAGCTGTTGCAGGACCACCTGTCCGTGTGTACTCGCCAGGTCGAAGGCGCGGTCCGCAAGGCGCCGATCCTGGTATTTCCCGACAAGGTGTAAAGCTGCGGCGCGGGTTTCGCAGACGCCGGAGACGATATCGATCGTCGCCGATTCTTCCGGATCGAGCATGATCCGGTGCCGGATCGCGACAATCGGATCAAGCACGGAGCCCTGGCTGCCCGAGAGCGCGGCGGGTCCTCTCATTGCTTGCGGATCGGCGACCGTGTTTCCGCGGCCGATGAACCGCATCCGGTCGGTCTCGCAGGAAACGTCCACGCTGTCCGCCCCGTGCACGGCCATCAGGTGCAACATCCAGGGCACCGGCTCATTGAGGGAGCGGGGCCGGCGGGTGCAGAGGATCGCCTGGCGTTGGGGGAGGATCTCCGTCTGGACGAAGAGGTTGCCGAAAGCCGGATGCAACGCGTCCGCGGCAGGCGGTGCAAGGACGACCTCCGCGTAACTCGTAACGTCGATCACTCTGCGCGTCCTGCCGCGGTTGGTGATCGTGATCCTGCGCAGTTCGATATCATCCTCAGGAGAGACGGCGATCTCCGTATGCGTGTCGAAGTCGTGGTCGCGGCGGCGGAACTCCGCTCTAGCGCCCGAGAAGATCGCTTCGTAGGTGTCCGGCCGTTTGAGCGTCGGCTGATACGCCGTCGACCAGAACTCCCCGCTCGCCGCGTCGCGCAGGTAGCAGAATGTACCCCAATTGTCGCAGGTGCTGTCTTCGCGCCAGCGTGTCACCGCGATGTCCTTCCAGCGGCTGTAACCGCCGCCCCCGTTCGTGACCATCACGTGGTATCTGCCGTTCGACAGAAGCTGCACCTCCGGTATCGGGGTGTCGGGGGTGCTGAAAACCCGGACCGGCATTTCCTGGCCGAGGGAAGTCGTCCGCAGTTCGGAGAGCTCGGCGGCGCGCGAAAAGAACGCCGTAGCCTTCGGAACCCGCTCCTGAAGCAACAGCATTGTTGCCTGGAATTCCGGGTCAGACCCGAATCGCTTCTGCATCGGACGGTCCAGGAGCAGATAGGCCAGAGAGAGGAGGCTCATGCCCTCGTGATGTGCCAGGAAGGCCCGGACCACGACACTGGATTGGCCGCGTCGTTGACGGGAAGGGGTATAGTCGATGGCTTCAAAGAAGCCGTATTTCCCGACGTACCCCTCGGCAGCGAGGCGCTGCAGATTCCGGCACGCCTCCTCGGGCGCCACCATCAATGCAAGCACCGAGGCGTACGGCGCGACGACCAGATCGTCCGCGAGGCCGCGTTTGAGCCCCAGGCCCGGAACGCCGAACGCGCGATACTGGTAGTTGAGATGAATGTCGACCGCATTATAGCAGGATTCCGACATGCCCCATGGCACGCCGAGCTGCCCCCCATACTGGATCTGCCTCTCGACGGCCGCCTTGCAGGTCCGGTCGAGCAGCGTATTTTCGTACGTCGGCATCACCAGGAGCGGCATGAGGTATTCGAACATCGAACCACTCCACGAAAGGAGAACCGGTTCTCCACCGGCGCTCGTGAGCAAACGCCCCAGGGCAAACCAGTTTTCCTGCGGCAGCTGTCCCTGAGCAATCGCCACGAAACTGCAGAGTCTCGCTTCCGAAGCCAGCAGATCGTAGAAACTCGCGTCCCGCCTGCGCTCACTCACGTTGTACCCGATGGCCAATAGACGGCGTGTCTTGTCGAACAGGAAATCAACCTCCATACGGGCGAAATTGTCTGCTTGCCGTGCAAGGCGTTCGATGGCTGCGATCCTTGCACGGGCATGACGGTTTGCTTCCTTGACGCGCAGCCGAAGCTCAACAGACCACTCAGTCTGTTCCTCAAGTTCCGCCAGTTCGCGCAGCGTTGGGATTCCCTCGATGCCGGGAACGCCGCCGAGCCCGTCCGGATCGGCCGGCAGCAGGATCCACGGAGCGAGGACCGTCAACTCCTCGAGGGCGTCCCGGCATTGACGGGCGAAGGCGCTTGCCCACCACGCCGGCTGGCTGTCGGAGCCGGTTTCAAGAGCAGGGATCACGTCCTCGGCGGACGCAGCCAGAACGTCCAGACACTGCCGCGCCGCTTCGAGCGTGGTCGGACGGGAATCGGATGCGGACGCAAGCTTCTTTTGAAGTTGAGCGAGCTGTGACTTCGCGGCTCCTCCCGCTGCATCCACGAGGACCTCGAGCGAGTCGCTTAAGCCTTCCAACCATCGCGAGCCCAGGATTTTTTGATCGGAAAGTGCGAGCAGACCCGGCCGCAATGTCAGGAGATGGCCTGCAAGGTTCCCGCTATCCACCGTCGATACATAGAGAGGGTGCAGCGGTCGTAGAGATTGTGTGTCGTACCAGTTGTAGAAGTGGCCCCGGTGCCGTTCCAGGGATTCCATAGTGCGGAATGCATTCGTGGTGCGCTCGATGAGTTGTCCGGCGTGAATGTAGCCGAAGTCGTACGCGGACAGATTCGCGAGCAGCGCAAGCCCCATGTTGGTCGGCGACGTGCGATGCGCAACCGCGGCAGCGCGATACTCCTGATAGTTGTCGGGAGGCAACCAATGATCCTCCGGGCCCACGAAGGTCTCGAAGAACGACCAGGTCTTTCGTGAAAGCTCCCGGAGAAAGAGGATCTGGTCGGCCGAAAGCCGTGGCGATGGGGGGGCGAGCGATCGGCTGATCCACCAGGCGACCGCGGGAGAGGCAAACCAGAGGACCAGCAGGGGACCGGCCACGGCCAGCGCGGCCGGCCTCGCAAGCGCCAGGGAGATCACCGTGGCAGCTGCGATCACCGGAGCGATCCACATTGACCGGCACGAGGCGACAAAATCCTCGCGGCGATCGCGGTCCGTATCGCCTGACGGACTCCATTCCAAAAGTCGTTTGTGCGTGATCAGCATACGCAAGATCGTGCGCACCATCGCATCCAGACTATAATACGCCTCGTAGGGGAGGCATGCGAGCGTAAATGCCGCCTGGGTCAAGTGCCTGCCGGTCGAGCGTACCGTGGCGGCGAGGTGCTGCTTCAGCAGCACCTCGTCCGGCTTCTGGAACAGATCCAGAACCGACGCGACCAACGGTGGAATCAGGAGGATTCCGATCACCGCTGAGGTCCATAACCAGGGCGGCGACATGACCAGCCAGCCCAGCAGCAACATCAGCGTCAACGCCGAAGGCACGAGACTGCGACGAAGATTGTCGAAGATCTTCCATTGGGACAGCACCGAGAGCGGATTCTTCTGACGGAGCTTGTCGGGTCCGGGGACGCGCGCCGGCAACCACGACGCAATCTGCCAATCCCCGCGAATCCAGCGGTGCCGGCGGCTCACATCTGCGCTGTAGCGGGAAGGATATTCCTCGTACACCATTACATCGCTCAACAGCCCCGAGCGCGCGTAGCACCCTTCAACCAGGTCGTGGCTCAGGATCCGGTTTTCGGGGAAGCGTCCGCCCAGCGCCCGCTCGAAGGCGTCGACTTCGTAGATACCTTTGCCGATGAAGGAACCTTCGCCGAACACATCCTGGTAGACGTCGGAGACGGCGCGGGTATACGGATCGATACCCGGCTCGCTCCCGAACAGTTGCGCGTACCTGGACCGGTTCGTGCCCGGCAGGCTCACGGCCACGCGGGGCTGAAGGATGCCGTACCCCGCGACAACGCGCTGTTTGCCTTCGTCGTATTGCGCACGATTCAGCGGGTGCGCCATGGCTCCCACGAACTGCCCCGCCGAGTCGCGCGGGAGTTGCGTATCCGTGTCCAGGGTAATCACGTACTTCACGTTGATCAGCGCTGCAGTATTGCCGACAACGAGTGAGAACCGGTCACGCGAGCTGTTGCGCAGAAGTGAATTTAGTTCCGCAAGCTTTCCCCGCTTGCGCTCGTAACCCATCCAGACGCGCTCCATGGAATTCCATCGGCGGGGGCGGTGAAAAAGGAAGAACGTATCGCTCTCTGCATTCCCGTACTTCTTATTCAGTTCTTCGATTCTTTGCCGGGCGAGCAGCAGGAGCGGTTCGTCCTCCGGCAGTATTTCCTCCGACGCGTCCGGAAAATCGGTCAGCAGCCCGAAGTGCAGGTTTTCATCGCGATTTGCCAGAAACCTGACTTCCATCGCCTCGACCAAATCTTCGATGTCGGGAGCACTCGTGAGGAACGTTGGGATCACCACCAGGGCGCGCGATTCCTCCGGAATTCCTTCGGAGAAATCCATCCGCGGCAGAGGATGCGGCGTCACCAGCAATGTAGCCAGCCAGTTCACCAACGCCACCGCCATCTGGCTTCCACCCAGCATCGAAAGGAATCCCGTCAGCGCGAGCAGCCAATCCGGGTACCCACCGGCATGCGCCATGAGCAGCAGGCTCCCTGTGAAAATCGTTGTCATCAGGGTGATCGTGCCGAGATAGAGGAACAAGGGAAACCGGCGGCCTGCTTTTCGAAGAAGCTCCGTAATGGATAACCGGACACCCGCCAGGTGTTCAAGTTGCGCCAGTCCCTTGTCGATCAGGTAGTAGCCTATATGAGCCGCGCGATCATCTTTGCCTGCCGTGTCGTCTTTATGGGCCGCGCTCGCACGCGCAAGCCGGAGCGCGTTGGCTGCCACTTCTACTTCAGACAGCATGCCGTTTTTCGCAAGCTTCTCCACTACGTGACGGTAGCGGTCGCGAGTGGAAAAATCCATTTTGACGTAAGTACCGTGGGGATCCTCACGCAGGGTCTGCTCGACAGCGCTCATCGTCTCGACAAATTCGCGCCAGTCCATGGCTCCCAGGAAACGGAGGCTGCCGATGCTGTTGCTCATCGACACCTGGTCGGCCGCCTGCTGCTGGTTCTCCGACTGCACCAAGTGCTCTATCGTCATGCTGAACTCGGAGAGGTGCTGCTCGATCCAGGTGAGCGGCATAGCCAGGGCAGGGCTCTGTCCCTGAAGCCGGCGGGAAAATTCCGCGACAAACGCACTCGTCAGCGGCGGGTTTGAGCGTGCCATATCGGCAATGACCAGAATCAGACTCTTCGGGTCCTTCGCGGCAACCTCGGTAATCCGGTCCGCCCAATTGCCGGCCAGGTCCCGGTCTCTCCTGCCGGATGCGATTCGCGCCCCGACGCGCCGGAGATTCTCAATAAGCGCCAGGCGCAGCATAATGGGGATCGCCCACAGTTCTCCCAGCTTCAGAGCGGTGACCTTCTGGTAGGCTGCAACGAAACTGCTGAGACTTTCGGGGTCCACGCGCCCGTCGCCGTGCGAGATCGTTTCCAGGGCGATGTCATACACGCGCGGAAGCCCGGCAGAGGGGCCATCCAGCAAGCGGGGCAGCTCCCGGCTGTAACCTTTTGGCAGGTGTCTCCTTGCCGTGCGGATCTGTTCTTCGATCAGATAGAAGTTATCGAGCAGCCATTCCGCCGCCGGCGTGATCCTGCGAGCCGTCTTGACCGCCTCCACCAGCAGGCTGCGGGTCCCGGTCAGGATGGCTTCATTCTCAGCCAACCGCGCCAGAAGCCGGTCAGGAGCATGTCCCGGGCTCAACCGGTGCAGACCTGCCAGGGTCTTGCCATGCTGCTCCATCTGGTCGCTGCTGAATAATTCCGATCGCAGTGGAGGCTCGTCCAGGTTGCACGTTGCTTCCAGGTTTTTCCCCTGAATGCGCGTCAGCACATTGGCTAGGGTCTTGAGAATGGTCTTATTGCTCAACTTCAATGAATACTCTCCTTACTAGCAAGAAAAGTTCTCGCAAAGACGCCCCGGTTCCGTATATATTAGCATTTGATATGGGACGGAGCAAGCTCGCAAAGAAATGCTTAAAACAATCCCGGATTATAGCCTTTGCGTCTTTTGCGAGAGACGCCTTTTGGTTCGGTTAATCCGACTTGGGATAGCAAGACTGGTATCAGGCCGTTATGATATCGAATGTTGACATTAAAGAAATGTACGCTGAGAAACCACCACAATCCCAGGAGTGAAGATCTGAATATTCGGATAAGTCAGAGCCGGTGATGATATTTATTAATCGAAACGGAAGGTAGTATAGGTATTTTCTTCAGAGCAAATTATCCTGCATCCTGTAATTAGTATACAGCGTATATCGCGAATATGATAGCGCAAAAGCTGCTTTGTACCACCTAAGTGTGCACGTGCATGCGTATTCAATCTTGGAGCATAGCTCCCTGAGCATCGGGGGTGCATTTGGTCCTCCTTTTTTTCTGCAGCTGAAGGCCGGGGACGTCTCTGCCCGCGCCTGCCTGACTATCCATAACGGCATCGGCCGGGAATGGTCCGCAGAAATCGACACAGAAATCGGCAGGGCTTGACAGCAAAAGAGCGGCTTGCTATGATGCGCATCAGGCATGGGATGAATGGTTCGGGGAGGGCGCATGTCATTCATCATCACACTCACGACCGATTACGGGCTGAGGGATTCCTTTGCTGCCGCAATGAAGGGGGTCATCCTCTCGGTCAATCCCCATGCGCAAATCGTAGACCTGTCCCACGATATTGCGCCCCAGGACATCTGGGAGTGCGCTTTTACCCTGAAGGCGGCATACACATCCTTTCCGAGGGGCACGGTGCATGTTGCCGTAGTTGATCCCGGCGTGGGCAGCGGCCGCAGGCCCATCATCGTCGTGACGGAGAGCTTCTACTTCGTCGGCCCTGACAACGGCATCTTCAGCCTCATTTATTCCGAGGCGGAACGCATACGGGTGCACCACATCACGGCAGGCCACTACTACCTCCCGAATCCAGGCCCCACCTTTCACGGCAGGGACATTTTCGCTCCTGTGGCCGCGTGGATCACGAAGGGCATTCCCTCGGGAAATTTCGGGGACGAGATAACGGACTTCGTGAAGCTGAATGTTCCTGTGCCGAAAAAACTGCCTGACGGCATCGAAGGCCATGTGATACACATCGATCGTTTCGGGAACGTGATCACGAACATCACCTATGCCGACATCCAGGAGCTGACGCCTGACCATAAGGCGCCGGGCATAGTGACGCTCACCTTTCAGGACAAGCAGATCGCAGGACTCAGGAAATTCTACGCCGAGGCGCAGCCGGGCGAGCCCGGCATCATCATTAATAGTTCGGGCCTTCTGGAGATATTCCTGTACAAGCAGAACGCGCGCACGGCCCTCAACGTGAAGCGCGGCGACACGGTCCTGGTGAAGCACACACCGGCATAGAACCTCGATTCCCTCTTGTATCGCGCCCTTTCGCGGTCTATAATACCCTCCCATGAAATCCTTTCACATCATCACCTTCGGCTGCCAGATGAACGAGCACGATTCGGAGCGCATGGCAGGCATCCTTTCGGGGCGGGATTACACTGTTGCCGCGGGCGCGGCCGATGCAGACCTGGTCATCCTGAATACCTGCAGCATCCGCGAGAAGGCCGAACAGAAGTTCTACAGCGAGCTCGGGAGGCTCAGGGAACTGCAGAAAGAACGGCCTGGACTCAAGATCGCTGTTGCCGGCTGCATAGCCCAGCAGGAGGGGAAAAAATTGCTCCGCCACGCTTCGCACGTAGATCTCGTGCTTGGCCCTTCGGACATCGGGAGGCTCGGCGAGCTTCTCGAGCGCGGTCAGACGACAGGCCGGGCCGTCGTCTCCACGGAAGGAGACCCGGAATACCATCTCAAGCGGATACCCTCGACCCGGGCAGGAAGCATCAAGGCCTGGGTCTCGATCATGCACGGGTGCGATAATTTTTGCACTTACTGCGTTGTGCCCTATTTGCGCGGCAGGGAGCGGTCTCGGACGCCTGAGCACATTGTGGATGAAGCGCGTGACCTGGCAGCGCGAGGTTTTAAGGAAGTGACACTGCTTGGCCAGAACGTCAACTCCTACGGCAAGGGCCTCGGCAGGCAGATCGATTTTCCGTTGCTTCTTTCCATGATCAATGGCGTTTCGGGCATCGAGCGCATCCGCTTTGTCACGTCCCACCCCCGGGACCTGTCCGATGAGCTGATAGCTGCCATGCGAGACCTTCCCAAGGTATGCGAAGCGCTCCACCTGCCGGTCCAGAGCGGGTCGGACCGGGTACTGAAGTCCATGAACCGCGGCTATGACCGGTCCGCGTATCTCGAAAAGGTCCGGAAGCTGCGGGCCGCAGTGCCGGGGCTCGCGCTAACCACGGACATCATCGTCGGTTTTCCCGGCGAGACGCTCGATGATTTCGAGCAGACCATGTCGCTGCTGAAAGAAGTACGGTATGCGAACATCTTCTCCTTCCGCTATTCAACACGGCCCGGCACTGCAGCGCTTGCCATGCCTGATCATCTTTCTGAACCCGAGAAGGAAGCTCGTCTTGCCTCGGTGCTGGCGCTTCAGCGGGAAATAACAGCCCAGTATTACCGTGATCAGGTGGGACATGTCGTTGAAGTGCTGTTCGAGGGCCAGAGCCGCAAGGGCGGGAAACTGGCAGGCAGGACGCGGGGCAACACGGTAGTGAACGTGGAGGGAGCTTCCAGCCTTATCGGCACGGTCGCTAAGGTGCGGATCACGCGGGACGCCAGAAATTCGCTGCACGGTGAGCTATGCGCATAGCTTTCACGACCTTGGGGTGCAAGATCAATCAGTACGAGACAGACCGCATGCGCCAGGACCTGGAGGCATGGGGCGGTACGATCGTTCCGTTCTCCGGCGAGGCGGACGTCTACGTCATCAATACCTGTTCCGTCACCGCCCGGACAGACTACCAGTGCCGACAGGCGATCCGTTCTGCAGTGCGCAAGGGGAAAGGAGCAAAAGTCGTGGTCACGGGATGCTACGCTGAGACCCGACCTGACGAGATCAGGAAGATTGCCGGTGTGGATCTCGTGCTTGGCAATCAGGAAAAAGGGGAGATCGTGAATCGTCTCCTTCTTGATACGGTGCGCGAAGATCAGCCTGGTCCGACGAGCATGGCAGCTGACATCAGTCCAGTTCACGGCAGGACCCGGGGGTTCCTCAAGATCCAGGACGGCTGTGACAGCAGATGCACCTACTGCATTGTGCCCCTGGCACGGGGCCCATCACGCAGTATTCCCCTGGAGAAGGTAACGGAGCAATTTGATGCTCTTCTGCAGGCAGGCTGCCCAGAGATAGTGCTCTCAGGCATCCATATCGGCAGATACGGCGAAGACCTCTCTGACGGACCTGACCTCGCTGGGCTGCTCAGGAATCTCCTCTCGAGACGCGGCGGTTCCCGGATACGGGTCAGCTCTATAGAGCCGAATGAGATATCGCAGGGACTAATTGAACTCATAGGTGACGGTCTCTGCCGCCACCTCCATATTCCGCTCCAGAGCGGCGACGACGGCATTCTCGCTGCGATGAACAGAGAGTATATTTCCTTGACCTATCGCAATCTGCTTGATTCTCTTGCCGGGAGGATCCCGAGCATAGCGCTCGGCGCTGATGTGATGGTCGGTTTTCCCGGAGAAGGCGATGTTCAGTTCCAAAACACCCTGCATCTTATTGAACGATCACCGCTCACGCACCTGCATGTCTTCTCCTATTCTCCCCGGCCGGGCACACCGGCAGCTTCCATGTCCGGCCAGGTGCCGGAGCAGGTGAAAAAGGAACGGAGCAAACTGTTGAGGGACCTGGGGCAGAAGAAGAACCAGGCGTTCCGAAGGAGTTTTGCAGGGCAGGAGCTTGTAGTCGTGGTCGAGGACAAGGTCGACGCGCTGTCCGGGCTTCTGACAGGACTGTCGGATAACTACATCAGAATGACCCTGAAAGGCGCAAATGGGGCCGATATAGGGGAAAAAAGAACAGTAAAGGTCACTGAAGTGGACGAGAAGCGCACTTTTTCAGTAATTTTATAACACACTGATATAAAAAGAAAAAATATGCCCTTTTTTTATGCAATTTGCATTAGCAGTGCGAATAGCCTGTGATGCAGGAAAGTATTCACAGAGTTAGTAACAGGTTTTCCACATGGTTTGTGTAAAGGAAAGATAAGCCTTTTGTTTATCACTGTTTTTCAGTTTCGAAGATGAGCACCGGCAATGCAACGCTCATCTCAGTCGGGATTATTTTCTGCACCATAACTTCATCACTGGCGCTATTTCACCCCATACCTGTCGTAAATGTACTGCACTCGAAGTTCAGAGCAACACAAAATCCCTGAATCTGAATTTGTTCTTAGCGCTTCTTCTCGCTGAAGCTTATCGACATCCTGAATTTTGCTGATCGTGCCGGCAACAGAACCTGGAAAAAGTACTTAGCCGCGAATTCACCCCGTTAGAAATAAGAATCTTCTAACGGGGTAAACGCGAATTGGCGCGAAATGCGCGAGTCACCTAACTGGTGGCGCATCAGAAAGATAAGATGCCTTTTTTTTCAGTCTTTAACCGTGTTCATCCGTGGTTCAATTGACGTTTTTAGGCTGAAGGGTTGAATGACGGTGACGGTTGCGTGAACCTTGGAACAGATCAGTATCTGGCGAGGATGGTATACTGTGTATCGCGCTGGGCAGGCGTGTAGCCTGCGTCCTTGATCATGTTCACGATCTCCTGCTTCGTCATCCGGAAGGTGATGCCTGCGGCGGCAACCACGTTCTCCTCGAGCATAGTGCTGCCGAAGTCATTGGCGCCGAACTCAAGCGCTACCTGGGCGATCTTCGCGCCCTGCGTCACCCAGGAGGCCTGGATGTTCCGGAAGTTGTCCAGCACGATCCTTGACAAGGCCAGGGTACGGAGATATTCCACGGCCGTTGCTGCCCTGCCGCCGAGTTTGGTATTGCCCGGCTGATAGGTCCAGGGAATGAAGGCCGTGAATCCGCGGGTCTTGTCCTGGATCTCGCGCAGCCTCACCAGATGCTGCACGATCTCCTTGTCCGTCTCGACTGTGCCGAACATCATCGTTGCTGTTGTGGGCATGCCGAGACCGTGGGCGGTCTCCATGACGTCGGCCCACTGGCGCCATCTGATCTTGTCGGGGCTCACCTGTTTCCGCACCCGGTCTACGAGGATCTCGGCGCCTGCGCCGGGGACGGAGTCGAGGCCCGCGGCCCTGAGGCGCTGCAGCGTCTCAGTTACGCTGATCTTCGCATGTTCGGCCAGAAAGGATATCTCCGAAGGCGAGAGGGAATGGATCTGGATGAAGAACCGGGCCTTGATGGCCGAGAAGAGGTCCTCGAAGTACTCGATCCCGAGGTCCGGGTGCACGCCGCCCTGCATCAGGATCTGCGTGCCCCCCTGGGCCACGGTCTCCTCGATTTTCCTGAATATCTCATCCCTGGACAGCACGTAGGCTTCAGGGCTGTCCGCGTCGCGGTAAAAGGCGCAGAAGGAGCAGCGGTTCCTGCAGATGTTGGTATAGTTGATGTTCCGGTCTACAATGAAGGTCACGACGCGTTCAGGATGGAGCCGCTTTCTGACGGTCGAGGCAAGCTCGCCCAGGGTCAGAAGGTCCGCAGTCCGGTACAATGCAAGCGCTTCGTCGGCCGTGATGCGCGTACCTGCTGTTATTTTCGATTCGATGCTCTTTGTCTTCATAGGCTATCAGTAGTTCGTCCGGTCAGCCTCTTGTTTTATCGCATAACGCACGGAAATGGGTTTGCGGCTCATCGCGGATCCTTGCGATCGAGCCGGCAGCCCCTTCGCTCACGGGACGCCGGCCGATCTTTGCATTTTTTCAGGTTTGCGACCCTATCCCCACACCTTGATCTCCCGGTAGATTGTGTCCCGTTCCACAGGAGTCTTGCCTGCCTGCCGGATAAGGTGCAGAAGTTCGTCCCTGGTCATGCTGCCGTCCGTGGCGCCGCCGGCGGCCCGGGTGATGCGTTCCTCAACGACCGTCCCGTCAAGGTCATCAACACCGAAGCTGAGGGAGACCTGGGCGATCTTCTCGCCCAGCATAACCCAGTAAGCCTTGATATGGTCGAAGTTGTCGAGCATGAGCCGCGACAGGGCCAGGGTCTTGAGGTCGTCGAATCCCGTGGTATAAGCGGATTTCTTTATCTCCGTGTTCTGGGAATGAAAGCTCAGGGGAATGAATGCCTGGAAGCCGTTGGTGCGGTCCTGGAGCTCGCGCAGCCGGACCAGGTGGTCGATGCGGTGCTCATAGGTCTCTATATGGCCGTAGAGCATGGTTGCATTCGACTTGAGGCCCGCGCTGTGGGCCGCCTCGATCACCTCGAGCCACCGCGCTCCGCTGATCTTCTCAGCGCAGAGGGTGTTGCGCGTCGGAGTGTCGAAGATCTCGGCGCCGCCGCCGGGCAGGGAGCCCAACCCCGCTTCCTTCAGCTCCAGCAGCGTTTCGCGCAGGCCAAGGCCGGCGATCTTTGCGAGATAGTCGATCTCGACGGCCGTGAAGGCCTTGAGGTGGACGGAAGGGAATTCCTTTCTGAGCGTCCGGAGCATATCAAGATACCATTCGAAGGGGAGGTCGGGGTGGAGGCCTGAAACGATATGGAACTCCCGAACGCTTTCGCCCGCCGTGCGCGCCCGGGCTAGGATGTCGTCGAGGCTCATTTCGTAGGCGCCATCTTCACCCTTGCTTTTGCTGAACGCGCAGAACGTGCAGCGATTGACGCAGATGTTCGTGGGATTGATGTGCATGTTCTGGACGAAATAGACCTTGTTGCCGTTCTTTTTCTGCGCAGCTTCGGAGGCCATGCGGCCGAGAGTGAGCAGGTCATGGGATTTGAACAGAGCAAGGCCGTCCTCGGCGGTGAGCCGCTGGCCTGCATGCACTTTGTTTTTGATCTTTTCGATGGTCATAGCGCGGTCTCCGACCGCAAGTTAAAATTGAAAATTTCAAATTTGATGTAATGCAGAAATGGCGCAGGCGTCATGGAGCTATGCCTGATACAATATCTTTCCGTTCACCATCGTCATAATACCGGATTCTGTTTCCCTGAGCAAGTCGGAATAGATATCGTTCGTGTTTTTCACGGGAAGCCGGATGGCGATGATGTCTGCCTTTTTGCCGGCCTCGATACTGCCGATGTCGCTTCCCATGCCCAAGGCCTTCGCGCCGCCCGTGGAGGCGAGCAGCAGCAGATGATGGCTGGTCACGCCCGTGTTCCTGTGCAGGGCAAGGGCAGAGCGCATCTCGTCCCAGAGGCTCAAGCTCGGGGAACTGGCAAGGCTGTCCGTACCGAGGCCCACGGTGATGCCCGCATCGAGAAAGAGCTTGAGCGGCATTGTTCCCACTCCTGTCTCGTTGTTGCTGCGGGGGCAATGGGCCACAGGGACCAGGGCTTTCTTCAGAAGCATCCGGTCACGGGCATCAGCATGGACCGCATGGACCGCGAGGAGGCGGGGACCCAAGATACCGACCAGTGCGAGGTATGCAATGGGCGAGGGGGCCGAGGGCGCCCAGTTTGGGTCCCAGCCTGCAGCTTCATAGAGCCGGGAAAAGCCGCTTGCTTTTCCCTGGAGCAGCCGGACCTCATCAAGAGACTCGGCCACGTGCATGGCGAGGGGGAGGCCCTTTTTTCGTGCTGCTGCCGTGATTTGCCGCAGGACCGGTCCGGAGACCGTGTGAGGGGCATGAGGGGAGATGCCTGGTCGCAGCAGCGCTGTTTTTACCCATCGACCACGGGCCAGTCCTGCTGGCGGCACCGGACCGGGCAACCGTGGGTCCATCGAGATGATCTCATGATAGATGACTGCCCGGAGGCCGCTCTGTTTAAGGAGAGCGGGGCTGGCGCCGTGGGTGCAGATCTCGCCCAGGGCGGTCGTGCCTGTCCTGAGCAGGGTCTTGATGTTTTCCGCTGTTGCTGTCCGGTAGTCAACGGGCTGCAGCCGTTTTTTTGCCTCGATGAGGTTCAGCACCCAGCCGGGGAGCGTGGATGAGCGGATTTCCTTCAGCAGAGCGGGAAGTTCGAGGTGGGTATGGACGTTCACGAGGCCCGGCATCAGAACAGCGTTTTCGAAGGAACGGACCCGGTGACCCCGGTACTGTCGGAGGATCTTTTCCGCAGGACCGGCATTGATGATGCGGTCGTGCAGGACCACGATGGCGCCATCCGTTACAGGAGGAGCGCCGCGGCGCATGGTGAGCAATATCGGTGCAGTGAGAATCATTTCGAATGTAGGGGCATGCTATCATCGGGAGGGGCGGAAGTCAAGCAGCTGCAGGGGCTGTAACGCATTAATTCTTGACAATATTTCAGGAGAAAGTTATTATGAACCGTCATGCCACCCCATTCTTTCCTTTACAATCACTTCGAGGAGGGCACCATGAACAGAGGGCTTGTGTTTTCATTGTTTACTGTGCTTCTGATTTCGGGATGCGTATCATCCGGCACGTATGATCTGAAGGTGAAGGAAGCGGAAACGCTCTCGACCGAGAAGGGCGCTCTTGAGGGACAGGTGATGAACCTGCAGAAGGAGCTTGATTCGCTCAAGAGCGAGAAACAGAACCTTGAGTCCAAAGTTGAAGAGCTGACCCCGCTCCAGGAGAAGGTCGAGAAGCTCCAGGAGTCGAGCCAGACCCGCCTCGATCTGATCAAGAAGCTTGAGAGCGAGATCAAAGAAGGCGAGATCCAGATCACCGAGATGAAGGATCGCCTGACCATGACCCTCGTGGACAAGATAATCTTCCCATCGGGCAGCGCGGAAGTCAGTAAAAAGGGAAAGACCGTGCTCGATAAAGTCGTCTCCATCCTGAAGGACGTCAAGGACAAGAGGATACAGGTGGAGGGGCACACGGACAACGTCCCTATCACGAGCACCATTCGGAAGAAATACCCCACGAACTGGGAGCTCTCGACAGCACGCGCGACCCACGTGGTGCGATACCTCCAGGAATCGGGAGGCATTGATCCCAAATTCCTCTCTGCCACCGGCTATTCGGAGTACCGGCCCGTTGCGCTGAACGACACGGATGAGGGGAAACGCAAGAACCGGCGGATAGAGATCGTGCTCCTGCCCTTTCTGGAGAAGTAGGAGCGGGATGTTCACAGGGATCGTGGAAGAACTGAGCGCCGTGAAAGCGCTTCGGCGCTCCGCTGCAGGGGCGAGGCTCACGGTCTCGGCTTCGATCGTGCTCGAGGGCACGGCGCTGGGCGATAGTATCTGCGTGAATGGCGTCTGCCTGACCGTGACAGAGATGACTGGGTCTGAGTTTTCCGCTGATGTGGCGGCAGAAACGTTGAAGGTAACGAATTTAGGCGCGCTCCAGCCGGGACATCAGGTGAACCTTGAGCGGGCGCTCAGGATGTCCTCCCGCATCGGCGGGCACCTGGTGACCGGGCATGTGGATGCCGTGGGCAGGTTGCGGGAGAGGCGGCAGGAAGGCAATTCCTGGCGTATCCTGTTCGATGCACCCGATGCAGCCCTGCGGTACCTTATCAAAAAGGGGTCGGTGGCCGTGGACGGCATCAGCCTCACGGTGGCCGATCTCGACGCCAAGGGGTTCTCGATCGCCATGATCCCCCATACGGCAAAGCTTACGACGCTGGGATTCAAGGCCGCGGGCGACAGTGTGAATCTTGAAACCGATATTATCGGCAAATATGTGGAGCGACTCCTTGCGACAGGTACGGGCAAGGACGTGGACCTCGGGTTCCTGCGGGAACACGGGTTCGCCTGAGATCAGCGCAAGACCGTGACGATCAGGCGGTTCAGCACGCAGACAAGGCTGACCTGGGCACCTGTGGAGATGCCCTTTATGTAAGAATCAGGAATTATGAGGTGATGAAGCGTGGCCGAAACAAAGTTCAATACCATAGAAGAGGCCATCGAGGATATCCGGCAGGGCAAGGTCGTGATCCTCGTTGATGACGAAGACCGGGAGAACGAAGGCGATCTCACCATGGCCGCCGAGGCGGTGACGCCCGAGGCCATCAATTTCATGGCTAAGCACGGCAGAGGGTTGATCTGCCTGTCCTTGACGGTTGAGCAGGTCGAAAAACTGCAACTCCCCATGATGACGCAGGACAATACGTCCTCCTTCGGAACCGCCTTCACGATCTCGATCGAGGCGAAGCGGGGCGTCACCACCGGCATCTCCGCGGCGGACCGGGCCATGACCATCAAGACGGCCATCGACCCCACGTCGCGCGCTGAGGACCTGGCGCGGCCAGGGCATGTGTTCCCGCTCCGGGCCCGTCCCGGTGGTGTGCTTCAGCGGGCGGGCCAGACCGAAGGCTCCGTGGACCTGGCGCGGCTCGCCGGGCTCACGCCTGCAGGAGTGATCTGCGAGATCATGAACGACGACGGCACCATGTCGCGCGTTCCCGAACTCATGGAGTTTGCCGGGAAATTCGGCCTCAAGATCGTCACGGTCAAGGACATTATCGCCTATCGCGTAAAGATGGAGTCCCTTGTCCGGCGCGCCGCGGTCACGAAGCTCCCCACGAGTCACGGACGGGAGTTCACGGCTATTCTGTATGCGAATGACATCGACAAGCTGAACCATATCGCCCTGGTAAAAGGAGACATCAGTCCCGACGATTCAGTGCTTGTCAGGGTCCATTCGGAATGCCTCACCGGCGATGTCTTCGGATCGCTTCGCTGCGACTGTGGCGAGCAGCTCCAGAACGCCATGAAGATGATCGACGAAGAAGGAAAGGGCGTGATCCTCTATATGCGCCAGGAAGGCCGGGGCATCGGCATCGAAGGGAAGTTGAAGGCCTATGAGCTGCAGGACAAGGGAAAAGATACCGTCGAGGCGAACCTCGCGTTGGGGTACAAAGCTGACCTGCGGGACTACGGACTGGGAGCCCAGATCCTGCGTGACATCGGCGTGCGAAAAATCAGGCTGCTGACGAACAACCCCAAGAAGATCGTGGGGCTCGAGGGCTACGGCCTGACCGTTGTCGAGCGCGTTGCCATCGAGACGCATCCCCATGCCAAGAATATCCACTATCTCAAGGTAAAAAAGGACAAGCTCGGGCACATGCTCGAAAAGGTATAGCGAGGAGGGCGTAATGCCAAAACTGATCCAGGGAGATCTTTCGGCAAAAGGACTGAAGTTCGGGATCGTGGCGTCCCGGTTCAATGATTTTATCACGTCAAAGCTCGTGGACGGGGCGCTTGACGCCCTTATGCGCCACGGTGCCGTTGACGGCGATATCGATATCGTAAAGGTCCCCGGTTCCTTCGAGATCCCCCTCGCTGCGAAGTCTCTGGCGCAGTCAAAGAAATATCAGGCCGTGATCTGCCTCGGCGCTGTCATCCGCGGCGCTACGCCTCATTTCGAATACGTGAGCGCTGAAGTGAGCAAGGGTGTAGCGTCCGTGTCCATGGAGACGGGGCTGCCGGTGATCTTCGGCGTGCTGACCACGGACAGTATTGAACAGGCGATCGAACGCGCCGGAACGAAGAGCGGCAACAAAGGCTGGGATTCCGCCCTGTCAGCCATAGAAATGGCGAACCTGATGCAGCAGCTTGGATAAATGATGAGCGTCCGCGAGCCCGGCAGATCACTGGTATGAAACGACGCAAGGCGCGGGAGTGCGCGCTCCAGATGCTGTTCCAGTTGGATATCAGCACCGAGAAGCCATCGGCGGCCATGCTGAAGCGTTTTTGGTCCGAGCATGAGCTGGAAGAGGACCTGAAGGCTTTTTCCGAAGAGATCGTCAAAGGGGTCTACAAGCACCGCGAGAAGATCAACCTGAAGATACAGGAGAGTGCCAGGAACTGGAGCCTTGATCGCATGGCGGCTGTCGACCGGAACGTGATGCGGATTGCAGCGTACGAGATACTCTTTCGCCTGGACATACCGACGAGCGTGTCGATCAACGAGGCGATCGAGATCGCCAAGAGGTTCGGTACCGATGATTCCGGGGCCTTTGTCAACGGCATTCTGGACAGCCTGGCACGGACGGCAGGCAAGCTGGACGCCGACAGGGGCGAAGGCGCGGGACGAGAAGCGAATCCGGTGAAAGGTCCGGCGCAATAGTGAAAGTGCTGCTGCAGGACATAAAGAAGCTTGAGGCCGAAGCGGTGATCGTTGGCATCTATGAGGATGTACGACCGCTGACAGGTCTTGCCGGAGAGCTTGATTGGCTGCTCTGCGGCTCTCTCTCCGCGATCCTCCTTGAGCGCCGTATCAACGGCTCGCTCGGAGACGTCGCCCTTCTTACCTCGCAGAGAAAGATACCTGCGCAAAAAATTTTCATGATAGGACTGGGTGAGCGGGCCGGTTTTGACGCCTCGGCGCTCCGGGCAGCGGTCAGGAACGCCGCATCAGCAGCGGTCGGTGCCGGCATATCACGCGCTGTTCTTGCATTCACCCATGGTGATGACCTGTTTGCGCAAGAGGAACCGGTCCAAACGATACAGGACGGCCTGTCTGAAGGGGCTGGTGGCCGCATGCTCGACATGAGCCTGCTGGCAGCTGACGCAGCGTCCTACGAAAAGCTTGCGCGGAGCGCAAAGGCCTGAAGGGGACTAGAGCGCAGTTGCTGCGAGCCCGCAGGGCATGCGGCTGAGGCTTACTGTCCGTGTGCCGGACCGTGACCCGGGCTGGCGTCGATAGTCGATAGTTGAAGCGCAGAACAGGAGTTTGCATGATCTCTCGTTACAGCAGGCCTGAAATGGCCGTTCTCTGGGACCCGGAAAACCGCTACCGTGCCTGGCTCGAGGTCGAGCTGCTCGCCTGCGAAGCGAACGCGAAACTCGGTCTGATCCCCGTAAAAGCGCTGGCGAACATCAAGAAAAAGGCCGCCTTCTCCCTGGACCGCATCGAGGCCATCGAGAAGCAGGTGAAGCACGATGTGATCGCCTTTCTGACCGCGGTGAACGAGAACGTGGGGCCCGATTCCCGCTTCATCCATCTCGGTCTTACCTCGTCTGATGTACTCGACACCTCTCTTGCATGGCTCATGCGCCGTGCTTCCGACATCATCATTGCAGACCTCAAGCTTCTGCTCAAAACACTGAAACGCAAAGCCCTTCGCTACCGGAAGACCGTCATGATCGGCCGCTCCCACGGCATACACGCGGAACCTGTCACGTTCGGCCTGAAAATGGCGGTATGGTACGAGGAAGTACGCCGGTCCCTCGAACGCATGGAGCGGGCGAAGGACGTGATCAGCGTCGGAAAGGTATCAGGCGCCGTAGGCACCTTCGCGAATATTCATCCCTCAGTGGAGCGCCACGTCTGCAGGAAGCTCGGACTCCGGCCGGAACCAGCGGCCACGCAGATCGTGCAGCGCGACCGTCATGCGGAATACCTCTCTACCCTCGCCCTCATCGCGTCATCGATCGAGAAGTTCTCTGTAGAGCTCCGGCACCTTCAGCGCACGGAAGTGCTGGAGGCAGAGGAGTTTTTTTCCGAAGGACAGAAGGGCTCATCCGCCATGCCGCATAAGCGGAATCCCATCTCGGCGGAGAACCTCACGGGCCTCGCGCGTGTCGTTCGGGCGAATTCGCTTGCGGCCATGGAGAACGTCGCCCTCTGGCACGAACGGGACATCAGCCACTCGTCGGTCGAGAGGATCATCATCCCCGACAGCACCATCCTTATCGATTACATGCTCGGCCGCTTCACGTCCCTGGTGGACAAACTTATCGTATATCCCAGGAACATGGAGCGGAATATGGCCATTTCCAAGGGGCTGTTCCATTCGGAGACAGTGATGCTCGCCCTGGTGGAAAAGGGCGCGATCCGGGAGGACGCTTACCGCTATGTGCAGCGAAACGCCATGGAGGTCTGGAAACGGGGCGGCGACTTCCGCGAGCGCTTGAAGCGGGATGATGACATCAACAGGCTGCTGAAGGGCAGCGAGATCGACAGTTGTTTCGACCTGTCCCATACCCTGAAGCGGGTCGACTATATTTACCGGCGGGTCTTTGGTTCTTCGAAAGCGTAGGTGCGTGATGTTTGATGGATTTCGTGAAGAGTGCGGTGTTTTTGGCATATACGGCCATCCTGACGCTGCAAATCTGACCTATCTCGGCCTCTATGCCCTGCAGCACCGCGGGCAGGAAGCAGCGGGCATCGTCTCGTCGGACGGGAAGGAGCTCTTCAGTCAGAAGGCCATGGGGCTGGTAGCCGATATTTTCACTGAAGAGCGGATCAAAAAATTGCCGGGCAACGCCGCCATCGGCCACAATCGCTACTCCACCACCGGCGACAGCAGCGCCATAAATATCCAGCCAATACTCGTCAATTTCGCCCTGGGCGGACTTGCCATTGCTCACAACGGAAATCTGGTGAACGCCGGGATACTCAAGGACGAGCTTGAGGCCTATGGTTCGATCTTTCAGTCCACCATGGACAGTGAGGTCATCATCCATCTGATAGCCCAGTCGCGCATGGCCTCGCTTCACGAGCGGATCGTCGATGCCCTCGGTCACGTGCAGGGTTCCTACAGCCTGGTGCTGATCACGGAAAAAGAGATCATCGCCGTGCGGGACCCCCACGGATTCCGGCCTCTCGCCCTGGGCGAGGTTGACGGCGCAGCCGTGGTTGCGTCGGAGACATGCGCCTTTGATCTGATCGAGGCAACCTATGTGCGGGACGTCGAGCCGGGCGAGATGATCGTCATTAATAAGGACGGCATACACTCTTCCTTTCCCTTCAAGCACGCAGAGCCATCCCACTGCATTTTCGAGTTCATCTATTTTGCTCGGCCAGACAGCAAGGTCTTCGGACAGAATGTGTACGCTATCCGCAAAGCATTCGGCAGGCAGCTTGCGAAGGAGTCGGCCGTTTCGGCCGACGTAGTCATCCCCGTGCCGGACTCGGGTGTTCCGGCGGCGCTGGGATACGCGGAGGAGGCGGGGCTTCCTTTTGATACAGGGCTCATCAGGAACCATTACGTTGGCCGGACCTTTATCGAGCCGCGCCAGAGTATCCGGCATTTCGGAGTCAAGATCAAGCTCAATCCGGTGGCCGACGCCCTCCGGGGTAAGCGGGTAGTCGTTGTGGACGATTCCATCGTGCGCGGCACGACGAGCAAGAAGATCATCAAGATGATCCGGAACGCCGGAGCTGCGGAGGTCCATCTGCGTATCAGTTCACCGCCGACCATGTACCCCTGTTACTACGGCATCGATACGCCGACGCGTCAGGAGCTCATCGCCGCATCCCACAATGTTGAAGAGATCAGAAGATATGTCACTGCCGATTCCCTCTCCTATATCAGCCTGGAGGGGGTGAAGCAGGTGGTCAATTTCCCGATAAACTACTGCGTAGCCTGCTTTGACGGAGCATATCCCGTTCCGTTCCCGGGCGAGCTCATGGCGCAGTTGGGGCTCTTCGACAAGAAATAGCAGGTTGGAACAACAGGAAGGTAGAAACAAGTAGAAACAGCAGGTAGGAGACTGCAGGCAGGGAAGGGACCGGTTCTTTTTGTTGTACGTTGTCGGTGGTAAGTTGATTTGATGGTGCCGAGGCGCAGAATCGAACTGCGGACACGAGGCTTTTCAGGCCTCTGCTCTACCAACTGAGCTACCTCGGCGTCTGTGTGCGGACGTTTGCGAAGCGATACAATAACAGACCGCAGGGTTGATTGTCAAGGTTTTTTCGACGCGCTCCTTGTCATTCCTTGCCGAAGTGAAGCAATCCATCAAAGCAGAGAACGCGTATCGTGAAGGGAGCCGGATATGGAGAAAGTGTTCGCGCGGCCGTCCTGTCTGAAGGACAAGCCGTTCCGATACTGTCCAGGCTGCAGCCACGGCGTTCTGCATCGGATCATCGCAGAGACGATCGACCGGTTCGGAATCCGTGATCGGACAATAGGAATCGCTCCGGTGGGATGCGCTGTTTTCGCCTACGACTATCTCGACATCGACATGGTCGAGGTCCCCCATGGACGGCCTCCGGCTGTTGCGACAGGCATGAAGCGTTCCCGGCCGGAGAACATCATTTTCAGCTATCAAGGCGACGGTGATCTGGCTGCCATCGGAACCGCTGAGATCGTCCACGCTGCGGCCCGCGGTGAGAACATCACGGTCCTCTTTGTGAACAACGGGAATTATGGCATGACGGGGGGCCAGATGGCGCCCACGACGCTGCTCGGTCAGAAAACGACGACCACGCCCGCGGGCAGGGACGTCCGCAGCGCCGGAAATCCGATCCGGGTCTGTGAGATGCTCGCAACGCTCGACGGGCCGGTGTATATCGAACGGGTTGCCCTGGACAGTCCGAAGAACATCCTTGCGGCGAAGAGGGCGATCCAGAAGGCCTTCCGCTATCAGATCGAGGGACGCGGATTTTCACTGATCGAGATGCTGTCGCTCTGTCCAACGGATTGGGGGATGGCGCCGGTGCAGGCTGTCGACTGGGTGCGCGATCATATGGCGCCCTATTTTCCCCTGGGGGTATACAAAGACCAGGGGAGCGCCGGCAAGGCGGAGACCGATTGACGGCGGGCCGTGTAAACCCCGTTGTTGTATAGTATCGTCGGAGACCACACGGTTTTGTCGCGCCAACTCAGGCCGGAAGCGCCTTTCAGCCCGCTTAGAGCCGCTGTAGTTTGCCATTATGCGCTGGCTTGTTCAATTTCAGCCGGTTCATTGACGGCTCTAACGGGCTTCAACGAGCCTTGCGGAAACTCATCTTTAGCGGACTCCTGCACGGTTGTTGAAATGTTTATCCGATAGTGTATTTATGCGGTTGAATCGGCATTATTCCAATGAGTTTCCGCAGCAACGGGGTAAAGGAAAGAACGCATGCAGCACGATGTCATGATAGCCGGATTTGGGGGGCAGGGAGTATTGCTGACAGGCAAGATGCTGGCCTATGCCGGTATGCTTGAAAGCAAGAATGTAACCTGGTTTCCCTCGTACGGCGCCGAGATCCGCGGCGGTACGGCGAACTGCACCGTGATCATATCAAACAGCGAGATCGGCTCGCCGGTGGTCCAGAATCCCGCCTCGATGCTGATCTTTAATGACGCGTCTTACCGCAAATTCGAGACGAGGGTCCGGCCGGGTGGATACCTTTTTTTGAACACTTCACTTGTGCAGGATCCTGCCACTCGTTCCGATATTCAGCGCGTCGAGGTGCCGGCGAACGACATTGCCGAGAGCCTGGGAGACATCCGCACTGCGAACATGGTGATGCTCGGGGCGTTTCTGAAAAAGACCGGTGTGGTGTCCATGGAGTCCGTTGTAAAGGCGCTCAAGATGATTCTGCCGCCGCGCCGGCACGCCCTCATCGCCATGAACGAGCAAGCACTGCAGAGCGGCGCCCGCGTCTGCGATGCCTGAAGGCGTTTGCGCAACTCAAGCCGTTGACAGGCGCCCGCGAGAAGCCCATGCTTGAACCTGAAGAAAAAGCGTCAAAAGGAGCATTTATTCCACTGCCGATCAAGGTCGCCTTTCTTGCGATCGTGACCGTGGCTGCCATCACCTTCTTTTTGCTGTTCCCGCCGCTCCTTGCCGATGACCTCAAGATCAGGATACTGATCGGCCTGCTGCTTTCCGTGCTGGCGGGCCTGGTTGCATCGGCTATGCTGCTCATTATCTATCAGGCCCGGAAGGAAGCGCTGCTTTCGAAGGACCTGATGAGCAAGATCTCTTCGCAGCGACAGGACCTGCAGACCCTTTTTGCCATCTCCAAGACCATTACGACGACCATGCAGCTCAAGCCGCTGCTCGAAAAGATCCTTGCGATCCTCATGCCGATCGTTGATGCGCGAAGCGCGGTGCTGTGGCTCGTCGACCAGGGCAAGCTCAAGAAGTGCTGGGAGGAAATGAACTGCGTCTACGGGGACTGCCCCGCCTTTCACAGCACCGACCATCGATGCTGGTCTTTCTCCAGCACCCTGTGTTCCTGGGACCACGCCGCCTCCGCGTCGCTGGGGGAGAGGATCGACGAGTGCGTGCGCTGCCCTGTGCTGTCCCGGGTGACGCTGAATCTGGCCGCTGCCGTGGGGTCCGTTCCCGGCGTCGATGAACCGCCTGTCGTGTCCCTGGGTGACAGCATGTGCCGGAACGTCCTGCTCCAGGACCCGAAGATACTGGTCTTTCATTCCTATCCTCCGAAGGACGACGTATCGCCCCAGTCCTGTTTTCGTCAGGTAGAATGGGTCCGGCAGGACACGGACGCCCTTGCGCGCTATCCGAAGCTTGTCGAGGCGCAGAGCTGTTTTGACGAAGTGATCGATACGCCCATGACGCGCATCGGCATGGCCCTCATGACGAAGAACCAGATCCATGGCCTGCTGTGTCTTGGTCTGGACCGGATCCATTACGTCACGGACGACGAAGTGATGCTCCTGACGAACGCCGCCGCCCTTGCTGCGGCAGCCATCGAGAACGCGGATCTCTACTACCACATGGAGAAGCGGAACCAGCAGATCACCACGCTGCTGAAGGAGGCCCATCACCGGATCAAGAACAATCTCCAGGCGATCGTGGGACTTTCATCGATGCAACTCCAGCAGACAACGGACCCCGAAGCGCTGCGTCTGATCCTTGACAATCTTACAAGGATCCGGAGCATTGCTCTCGTGCATCAGCTCCTTTCCCAGGAAGACGTCAAATTCGTCAATGTCGCGCAGATGATCGGCAAGGTCATGGACATGATCGTCCAACTGCTGAACGGCGCCCAGAAGCATTTTGCCTATGAGATCAGCGGCACCGATGTAAAAGTTACCTCGCAGAAGGCGACATCTTTGGCGCTCATTGCAAATGAACTGGC
This sequence comes from Nitrospirae bacterium GWC2_57_13, assembly GCA_001805055.1. Taxonomy (GTDB): domain Bacteria; phylum Nitrospirota; class UBA9217; order UBA9217; family UBA9217; genus GWC2-57-13. The sequence continues at coordinate 8,667 of MHDZ01000040.1, read as the reverse complement.
CACGAACAGCATCAAGCACGGCTTTGCCGACAGGGCATCGGGGAGGATCGTTATCAATGTTTCGGGTGGGCTTGAAGGTGAGGCCGCGATCGCCTTCACGGACGACGGTTGCGGCCTGCCTGAAGGCTTCTGCATCGAGATGTACAAAAGCCTGGGGCTGCAGCTCGTTTCAAACCTCGTCCAGGATGATCTGAACGGCACGTTCACGCTCGCGTGCGATAACGGTGAAACAACGGCGATGGTTCGGTTCCCGTTATAATAGGGACAGTCCCCTTTGCATTCAGGGGGACTGTCCCTGTCTTCGTCCCCTTTGCATTCAGGGGGACTGTCCCTGTCTTCGTCCCCTTTGCATTCAGGGGGACTGTCCCTGTACTGATCCCCCAAGTGGTGGTGCATGAGACCGAAGATCATTCTTGCCTCGAATTCCCCCAGGAGAAAAGAGCTGCTTCGTCAGATCGGCCTCTCATTCACGGCAGCACCTGCTGATGTTGACGAGCGGGTGCTGGCAGAAGAGACTCCTGAAGTCTATGCATGCCGGCTTGCCCGCCAAAAGGCCGAGGCGGCCGGGCTCAGAACAGAAGAAGGGATCATCATCGCAGCTGACACCATTGTCGTTCTGGAGGGTTCGATCCTCGGAAAGCCCGATGACGCCCAGGATGCAAAACGCATGTTGAGCATGCTTTCGGGAAAGATGCATCGGGTGATCACGGCGCTGGCGGTCCTTGACAAGAGCGCTGAGGAAATGGCCGAGGCCGCTGCTGTCACCAAGGTCTGGTTCCGCGAGCTAGCGGAGTCTGAGATCGCTTCCTATGTCCGGACGGGCGAGCCCCTGGATAAGGCAGGGGCTTATGGGATACAGGAGCGTGGCGCACTGCTCGTGGACAGGATCGAGGGTTGCTATTTTAACGTGGTCGGGCTGCCATTGTCGCTGCTTGCAGGGCTTCTGAGGCGGTTCGGTATAGAGTTGATGTGAACTTTTTCGTTGCAGAGTTTCATACTTTTTAGCTTATATTCTATTCTGGCCATACCTTTGTCTGAGAATGTAAATTTCTAACTTGACAAAAGTAGTAAAAAAATCCACAATAGAATTATCCAGATACTTCAAGGCAGTGCGACGGTGTAAAACGGGAGGTTATCAATGGGTGATATTCGTATTATGATAGTTGACAGCGATCCCGCCCAGGTCGAGACGATCGCGACGGCTCTCCGGAAACACCAGGATTTCAACCTTATTTCAATGGTTTCGACGCGCGAGACAGCGATCAGGCAGCTTTCCGCCGAGCCGGACATCGTTGTCCTGAATCCCGAAGTGCTGAAGAAGCGCACGCTATCGCGGTTCATCCATTCCGTTCAGGCGAAGAATCAGAAAACGCGGGTGGTCCTGCTGCTTGAGAACGGCCTGAGCGATGAGGATCTGATCACGGACCTCAAAACCGGGATCAGGGGATATATCAGTACCGTTGATCCTCCGGCCATCATGGCAAAGGCCCTGCGCGCCGTCCATGACGGCGAGATCTGGGCAGAGCGGAGGCTTCTGGAAAAAGCGATTTCGAAACCAATGCTGCTGCCCGAAACACTTCAGTCCCATATTCCCGGCCTGCCTCCCTTGACGAACCGGGAAATGGAGATCCTGACGATGCTGCTGCAGGGCTCCACGAACAGGGAGATCGCCGTCGAAAGCAGCATCAGCGAACGGACAGTAAAGACGCACCTGTACCGCATTTACCGCAAACTGAAGGTCAAAAGCAGGACCAAGGCCATTGCCCTGCTGTCCCATTAATTGGGAAAAGTGTATTTTCTGCAATTCGGTAAAATACGACTTTCGCGTTATTGACAATTTGCGGGCCCCGTTCTATCGTAGCAGTAGAGGTGGTACTGTTCGAACGGAGACTGGAAGTAGCGCAGCAAGGCGGCCTTCTTACCCCTGGAAAAATTGTAAACTATGCTATTGCCGCCCTAGAGTCCACCAGCAGAGAACTTCCAGGCTCCCCATGGGAGGAGATCTTCCGGGCCAAGTCTCCAGATCATTGACAGTGCCGCCTTTAAGGCGTCCCGATGAGCCGACCCTGCAGAGGGTACCTGCCGAGATTATCGGGGCGCCTTGTCTGTATTCTCTCCCGTAATCTATCTTGACCTCTCACCGCCTGCCCCCGTATGATGGGGCATGATGATCGCCCTCCTATGCCTCTATCTCGCTGTCCTTGCAGCACGGTTCTGGCTCCGGTATCTGAACCTCTCCCATCTGAGATCGAAAGGCGGCATTGTGCCGCCGGAATTCGCCGGCGCTGTCGATGCGGAGCGTCTTCGTCGGATCACCGCATATACGGCCGATACCTCCCGTCTGGGGCTTCTGGAATCCGCTGTCAGCGGCATCCTTGTCATGCTTGTTCTTTTCACCGGTCTGCTCGGTGTCTACGACCAATGGGTTGCCTCTCTGACGGATTCATTTGTTTTGCAGGGGACGCTCTTTTTTCTCCTGTTCCTCCTGGCCGAGACAATCATCGGCATACCCTTCAGCCTCTACCTCCAGTTCGGGATCGAGGCGCGTCACGGCTTCAATACCATGACTCCCGCTCTCTGGCTCACCGACCTCATCAAGTCACTGGCCATTTCGTCAGTACTCGGCGGGGCGGTTCTGCTGGCCTCCTTTTCCCTCGTGCAGACAAGTCCTGACTGGTGGTGGCTCTGGGTCTGGGCTTTCCTCCTGAGTTTCGGCATCTTCGTCATGTATCTTTCTCCCGTGGTCATCGAGCCGCTTTTTTTCCGCTTTGAGCCGCTGAAGGAGGAGGGCCTGGAAGAACAGGTGCGCGGTCTGATGGAACGGGCCGGACTGATGATCAGCCGCGTCTTTCAGGTAGATGCGTCAAAAAGGAGCAAACACTCGAATGCCTATTTTACGGGCATCGGCAGGGTGAAGCGCATCGTGCTTTTTGATACGCTGCTCAGGCAGATGACCCACGAGGAGATCCTGGCAGTCCTTGCCCATGAGGCCGGCCATTGGAAGAAACGGCATGTGCTGAAGCAGATCGTCGTGAGCGAAACCCTGGCGCTGATCGGCCTTTATTCCGCCTTTCACCTGTTCCGATGGGATGGCCTGCCGGGTCTGGCGGGACTGGAAGTAGCCTCCTTTGCCGCTCAGTCAGCGATCGTCCTGTTCCTTTTTAACATTGCCCTGTTTCCGCTCACACCGTTGTTCAGCCATCTCTCACGGAAGAACGAAGGGGTTGCTGACCGGTTCGCCGTGGACTTGACCGGCAATCCCGCTGCCTTGGCCGATGCCCTGGTGAAGCTCTCGCGGGAAAACCTCGCCAATCTGCATCCGCACCCGGTCTATGCCGCCTTCTACTATTCCCATCCGCCTGTGATAGAGCGCATCAGGCAATTGAAGGGCGCTGCTCTGCCCGGATCCTGACGCAGGGGGCATGAGGAAGCGAGAACGTGTTCAAACGGCCGAATCTCGTATCATCCTTCCCGTATCAGGCTTCAGGACCCCACTTTCCCGTTGACCGAAATCCGGTTGGTATGCTATTGTGATGGCCATGACGAAGCCTGTTGATACGTTGAGGCTTGAGCGAAAGATCGAGCGGCTCTCCACGCTGATTGAAGTGAACGGGATCATCAGCTCCTCGCTGAACCTTGATCAGATTCTGGAGAACGTCATGACCATATCCGAAAAGGTCATGAACGCCGATGCTTCCAGCCTTATGCTCATCGACGAGAAAACGAACGAACTGGTCTACCAAGTGGCTCTGGGAGCCGTTGGCGCCAGGCTGAAGCAGGAGTTCAGGCTGAAGCTCGGGCAGGGGATCGCCGGTACCGTTGCCCAGGAAGGCACCCCCCTTTTGATCGAAGACGTGTATCAGCATCCCAAGTTCTACCGGGGCCATGATGAAGCGACAGGATACCGCACCAAATCCATGATCGCCGTTCCGCTCAAGGTGGGGGAGCGTATCACCGGTGTGGCCCAGGTGATCAACCGGCTCGACGAGAAGCCCTTTGACGCAGATGACCTGGAGCTCTTTGTGGCGCTGTGCAGCACGGCTGCCATTGCCATTGAGAACGCCAAGATGCACCGCAGCCTGATGGAGAAGCAGCGGCTCGTGAAGGACATGGAATTCGCCCGTACGGTCCAGCAAAGCTTCCTGCCTGATTCTCCCCCCCGTGCCGCAGGCTACACGTTCAGCGCCCACTATACCCCTGCGCAGGAAGTGGGCGGGGATTTTTATGATTTCATCCCCCTTGACCGCGGACGGACCGGCGTCGTGATCGGCGATGTTTCGGGCAAAGGCGTTCCTGCGGCGCTGTTCATGGCCAAGCTGGGGAGCGATCTCCGGACCCTTGCCTATACGGAGCGCGGTCCCGGCGAGGCCTTCGGAAAGCTGAACGATCTGCTCGCGGCGCGCAGCAGGAGGGGCATGTTCGCCACGGCTCTCTACCTCGAGGTCGAGACGGAAACGGGGCGTCTGACAGTAACGAATGCAGGCCACCTCCCGCCGCTTGTGCGCCGCGGTGATGGGACAATGCAAAAACTGACGCAAGCGGTCGGCGCGCCCCTCGGCATTCTGCCGGGCATGGCATTTGGCCAGGAGATCGTCACACTCGGAAAAGGCGATAGTGTCGTGCTGTACACCGACGGTGTCATTGAGGCCATGAACGACCAGGAGGAACTATACGGTTATGAGCGCTTTGAGGCGGTGGTGAAGAGCGGGCCGGCAGACCCCGGCGGTTTGTCAGCCGCGATCGTTCAGAGCGTGAATGCATTCACCGGCCTTACCGCGCAGCACGATGATATCACGCTCCTGTGCTTTGGAGCGTGCCCATGACCGCGACAGCTGCTGTTACGCTGACCGTGCCGAGCCATCCCAAGTACCTTTATGTCATCAGGAGCGCACTCTATCCGCTTGTTATTGATGCGGGCTTTTCTAAAAAAGAGGCGGGAAAGATCATCCTTGCCGTGGATGAGGCATGCTCCAATGTGATCAAGTACGCGTATGAGGGTGATCATTCCCAGATCATCACCTTGAAGGCGACAACGGAAGACGGCAGATGCACCATTGTGATCGAGGATTTCGGGAAACAGGTTGACGCTTCCCGCATCGCGCCCCGGGACCTCGCCGACGTGCGGCCCGGAGGACTGGGCACCCACTTCATGGGAACGGTCTTTGACCGAGTTGAGTACGACACGTCCCGCGAACGCGGAACACTGCTTACACTCGAAAAACGCAAGGGATAACGAATCTTGAAGAGAAAGTTGAACGCAGATGAAGGCTGAAGTTTCGCTTGATCGAACTGATCACGGGATGCTCATGAAGATACGGGGCGATGTGGATATGAGCACGTCGCCCGATGTGCGGGGAAAGATCGCCGAGGCATTCCGTCAGATAGATGCCGGATCCAAGGCGGTGCTGATCGACCTTTCCCAGGTGCGGTATATGGACAGCTCGGGCATCGCCACCCTTGTCGAGGCCATGCAGAACTGCATGAAACGGTCGCTTCGGCTCCGTCTTGTTGATCTGAGCCCTCCGGTGAGGGACATTTTTGAGCTGGCTCGGCTTTCGAGCGTATTTGAGATATACGCTTCCCTTGCCGAGGCTGAGGCAGGATTATAAGCGGCTTCGTGCAAACAGGGACAGTCCCCCTTTGGTTTAAGGGGACTATCCCTTTCTTCAAGAAAATGTCTGACACGCCCGCCCCGGATCAAACAAAAATAGGAAGCGGGCCGGGGGAGCGGCGGTGGCGGACTTTGTTCCGGATTGTCCGGATTAGAATATGAGAAACCTCTTCGGGTACGTCGGCAGGGCATTCATTGCTTTTCTCGGGATCCTATCTCGCATCTATTTCCTTTTCCGTGAGACCCTGGTCCAGTCCCGGATCGTGCTGCATGACCCCGTGAGGCGTGGTCAGGCGGGGATCCTGCGACGCATCGATGAGGTCGGGGCCCGGTCCCTGCCACTCGTTATGACGGTCTCGGCGTTTCTCGGCATCGCTTTCACCGTCCTCGTTTCCTTTCAGCTTCGGGAACTGGGAGCGCTGTCCTACCTCCCCGGCTTTGTTGCCGTGGCGCTCTTGAGGGAAGTGGGGCCGCTCATCACGGCACTGATCATTGCGGGAAGGGTGGGAGCGGCTTTTACCTCACGGATCGGGACCATGAAGGTGGCTGAGGAGATCCTGGCCCTGGAGACCATGGCGATCAACCCTGTTCGATTTCTTGTGGTGAACCGCTTTCTGGCCATGCTGGTCTCTCTTCCCGCGCTCACGGTCATCGCGAGTGTTACGGCCCTTGCCGGGGGCTTTCTCTACGGCAACCTGCGGCTGGGCATCACCCTGGACACCTATCTGAGAGAGACGCTGGATGTCATTGTGTTCAAGGACGTTTATTCAGGATTGCTGAAGTCCGTTGTCTTTGCCGCGGTGATCGTTCTGGTCGGATGCGACCGGGGTTTTGCCGTTGAGGGCGGTGCGGAAGGAGTCGGCCGCGCCACCATGCTTGCCGTGGTGTCATCGACGCTCACGATCATCGTGTTCGATACGATCATGACAACGGCATTTTATGGTTAGAATAAGTGAATAGATATTAAGATATTGAGTTATGCAGCCGAAATATCTTACTATCTCAATCTCTAATTTCTGATGCTCTGTGCTGAATGATAACAGTCGACAACATATCTAAGACCTATGGAAACCGCAAAGTGCTTGATGGCCTGTGCTTCTCGGCTGAAGGAAGGAAGATCACCTATGTTTTCGGCACGAGCGGGGGCGGCAAAAGCACCATGCTCAAGATCCTGATCGGCGCGACAGCGCCTGATTCTGGAGAAGTGCGGTATGGCGATCTTGACATCACTGCTCTGCGCGGCCGTTCCCTGGACCCCTATCGCAAGCGGATCGGCGTACTGTTTCAGAATAATGCGCTTCTCAATTCACTTACCGTGGCTGAGAACATTGCGCTGCCGATCAGGGAACACACGGCGCTCGACCAAAATATCGTGCATATCATGGTCAAAATGAAGCTAGAATTGGTGGGCCTTCGTGATTTTGAGGACCTCTATCCGGAACAGCTGTCAGGCGGCATGCAGAAGCGCGTAGCTCTTGCCCGCGCCCTTGCCCTTGATCCTGAAGTGGTGTATTTTGACGAACCCACCTCAGGTCTTGATCCCATCATTGCTTCGGTCATCACGAAGCTGATCAAGGACCTGAACAGACTTCTGGGGATCACCTGTATCGTTGTGACCCACGCCGTTCATGAAGCAATGAAGATCGCTGACAAGATCATTCTGCTCTATCGCGGAAAGGTCCTGGCTGAGGGGACGCCGCAGGAGATCCGGGAGAGCGCTGATCCGCTGGTTCAGCAGTTCATCACCGGCAGCCCTGACGGACCGATCTCGTTCCATGCGTCGAGCAAGGATTTTCGGGACGATCTTCTGGTGGGGTAGGGGGCAGAGGGCAGAGGGCAGAGGGCAGAGAGCAGAGAGCAGAGGGCAGAGGGCAGAGGGCAGAGAGGTTCCTGCTCTATGCGCCATGCTCCATGCGTTGTGCCACAAGAGGTGCATATGGAGTACCAGCGTTCCGAAATACGCGCGGGAGCGTTCCTGCTCACCGCATTCGTGGTCCTGACGGTGATGGTGTTCACGGTCAGCGATCTTGAGAGCATATTCCGCAAGAAGCGGGAGGTCCGGGTGCTTTTCAGCTACAGCGACGGCATTGAAAAGAACGCGCCCGTCAGGTATTCCGGCACAAAGGTCGGAAAGGTGAAGGAAGTGCGCGTTGCTTCCGAGTATGGAGACAAGGTCGAGGTCAGACTGAGCGTATATCAGCGCACGGTCGTCAAGGAGGATACGCGGGCCGCGATCAAGACCCTCGGCATTGTGGGCGGCAAGTATGTAGAGTTGAGCGCCGGATCTCCGAATGCCAGGCCGCTGGCCGATGACGCCGTTATCATGGGCGAGGAATCCCTCAAGCTGGAAGACCTCACCAAGATCGGGCATTCTGTGGCACTGAAGCTCAAGAGTATCGCTGACAACCTGGACAGCATGCTCGGCGATCCAGCCATTGCAAGATCGCTCAAGGCAACGGTCCGGAATCTTGAAGAGGTCACGGGAAATGTCAAGGTCATGACGGGCAACAAGGAAGAAGTCGCCGCAGGACTGAAGAGGCTTCCTGATCTGATCACCAAGCTTGATGAAAGCGCTGCAAGCCTGAAGACCTTGCTCGATAAGAGCGATAAACTGGTCGGTGAGAATCGCAAGAACGTTGATGCCACGCTCGAGAATATCCAGGAGATGACGAAGAACCTGAAGGATGCCACGGAGGATGTGAAGAAGCATCCGTGGAAATTGCTGAGAAAACCATAAGAAGTGCGGAGTTCGGAATGCGGAATACGGAATGAGACGTTTCGCAATCAATATTTCTAGATCTGTTCTTATTGATGCATAGGAGATTTCATGTCGATTCAGGCAATTAAAGGGGTCAAGGACATCCTTCCGTCGGACATGCCGGCTTGGGAGCATCTTGAGGCGGTGGCTGGCGGGCTTTTTGAGGATTACGGATTTCAGGAGATCCGCGTTCCCATCTTCGAGTTCACGGAACTGTTCGCCAGGAGCATAGGCGCATCAACGGACATCGTGGAGAAGGAGATGTATACCTTCGAGGACCGGGACGGCAAGAAGATCA